>CAZAQQ010000007.1:16187-18259 GCA_964487485.1 uncultured Candidatus Bathyarchaeia archaeon
TTGATTTGTTTCCGACCTACGTTTCATCGAACTCATCACAGTTCGAGCTTTCACAAAATCATGAGAAGCTTACAACCTGATCCACGTCTTTAGTAACAGATAAAACTACTTAATTCAGAGCTTCACCGTTCAAGTTGATGAACTGCAGACATAGTGGGGCATATTGCTCATCTTCATATTGACGGAATCTGCTCTCGAACTTGTTCCAAAGAAAATAGCAAACCATCCCTCTATTAGGAAGCACGCTGCCAGGAAAAAGAAGAAACCGGGTGAAATCCTTTTGGACAGAACCTACCACCATGCGGCTATGAGAAGGCTTGCTGGAGCTGAAAAAAGAGGTAGGCCAGATATTGCCCACATCACCCTGCTGCAAGTTCTAGGAACTCCTCTGAACATGAGTGGAATGCTTAAGACATACTTGCACACAGCGGCTGACTACGTTATTGAAATAGATTCGAGAACAAATCTCCCGAGAAACTATGAAAGATTTGTAGGGCTGATGGAACAGCTGCACGTTCAACACAGGGTTCCAAGTAAAGGAGCGAGATTACTTTCAATCAAGAAAGCAACTCTAAGCGAACTCTTGAATGAAGTTCAACCGTCCAAGACCTTAGCCTTCAGCACCATGGGAAGAGCGAAAAGCTTGCAGGAAACTTGCGAGGCAATATCAGGTGAAAAGAATCCTGCTGTAATAGTAGGCGGGTTCCCACATGGCCACTTCTCAGCTGACACCATGGCGTTGACTGATGAAATTGTGAGTATTCACCCGCAAGCTCTCGATGCATGGGTTGTAGCTTCAAGAATAATCTATGAATATGAACGCGCGATAGGTTTATAGTGCAACCGACCTTAAGCCGCCTTTTCTACTAGGCTTAAATAACGAGCCCAGTCTACTTCAGTCAGGGAAGACCTCTCATTGTCAGAGAACGATGAACTTCAGATTTGGAAACAAAGAAAACTATTGGAAATGCAGAGACGCCTCCTTATGAAGAAGGTGGCGAGTGGAGAGCAGAAAAAGGAGGCCGAGCCTCCTGAAAAGATACTTGACAAAATCTTCGTCGGTAGAGCTTGGGAAGTCTTCGAGGCAGCGCGACGCCAATATCCACAGATTACTAAGCAAATCGAAGGAATTTTGGTGCAACTTGCCTCCTCTGGACAATTGAAAGGGCCCATTAGTGGCGAAGAATTGCTCTGGTTCTTCCGTCGCCTAGGTTTGGATGTACGGCTTGAAATACGAATTAGGGTTCTTGAAAGCGGAGAATTGAAGACTCTAGAGGAAAAACTTAGAGGCAAGTAGAATTTTCCCCTGTTTGAACCCGGATCCCTGTTAGTTCTCCGTCTAAGTCACAATTCCTAGTAGGAAAAGAAAACGCACGCTGAATCTAGCAGATTCCAAATTAAGGAGGAAAGGAGGAACTAGTTGACTGCTACCTTGAGTTCAAGGGGTAGACGGTGGGGAGGTTTCAGATGGTGGAGGGGTCCATGAAGGAGCTGGAGTAACTGGAGGGTAAACTTCAGGTGCTGGAGGTGGTGCCTTCTTCTTAACCTTCCTAGCCTTCTTAGCCTTCTTCTTTGCCTTTCCACCCTTCTTTTTAGCTTTCTTCTTAGCCAAGAGAATTTTCACCTTCTAACGCAACAATATTATCGTGTCTAGCTTAAAAATATAAGCGCAAACAAGCCCAAAAGTCTCAATCAAACGCTTCCAAACGCGAATGGATGTTCGGTAATTCTTGGCAATTGGCTAAACTCCGTGCCAGCGATGTTGTCCAGAATGGGAGTGGCGCATGTTTAGGTTCCGGTGTCTTCCTAGAAATTTGCTACAGCCTCCTCTGGCTCTCCCACACCTACTACGGTTGTTGCCGCGGGGGTCTACTCGAAATTGAGTAAATACTTACTGCGTAATCCCCTCGAAAATATTGAAGCCTTGAACGTGTCAAGCCTTAAAAGACCGATATTGAAATTGAGTGGCGCAGCTGCATTAGCACCAGTCTCCGCTCTGCTTCAGGCTTTACCACTGATGTTTCTAACGCCTTTATTTATGAGGTTAGATTTAGTGGCAATTCCATGGATCA
>CAZAQQ010000008.1:0-17528 GCA_964487485.1 uncultured Candidatus Bathyarchaeia archaeon
AGTTTATTTCACCAATCGCACCAGTCCTCCCATAGATCGAGGAAATGTTGACTATTTTGCCATATCTCCTTTCTATCATGTGATTGGCAACGGCTTGGATACAGTTGAAAACTCCTTTAACGTTGACGTTCAAAACTTCATCCCAGTCTTTCTCCTGCAGCTTAAGCAGCGTCCGGCTTCTTGCGATGCCTGCATTGTTGACGAGAATGTCTAGCTTTCCAAATTCCTTTATCGCTGTTTCAACCATGTTTTGAGCTTCAGACCTGCTAGCCACATCAACCTTGATAGCAACAGCTTTCCTACCTAGGTTTCTAACCTCTCCCGTAGTCATGTTGGCTGTTTCCAAGTTGATGTCAGCAACAGCTACGTCAGCACCCTTCTCAGCCAGTTTCAAAGCTATGCCTCTTCCTACTCCCTGCCCGGCACCTGTGACTATAGACGACTTTCCCTCTAAGCTCAACTGAACAGCACTTCCGGTAACCATGTCGAGAGTTCAGATTCAGATAATAGATTTGATGTTCTGGTTCAGCTCTTGTTAAGCTTTTCTCGGAAATCCTTTGAGAGCTTTTAGGGGAGATAAACAGAGTAAACTCTGTTAGCAACTGCTCGACTAGAATGATGATTCGGGTGTTGTACAAATTGGAACCTGGTCGGGAATTAAGAGACGCAGTTGAGAAAATAGCGGAATTGTTGATTAGGGCAAAATATGTGGTTGCTTTAACCGGAGCTGGAATGTCGGTTGAAAGTGGCATTCCGGATTTTAGGGGACCAGATGGCCTTTGGACGAAGTATGGAGAGCCTCAAATGGATGGCTATCAAAGATTTCTTCGAAACCCGAAGGGGCACGGAAAGAATAATCAAAAAGGAAGGCTATGCTGGGGAGTTCTATGAGACTATTGAAAAAGCGAAGCCGAACCCAGGCCACTATGCTTTGGCTCAGCTTGAAAAATTGGGAATTCTGAAATGTTTGATAACTCAAAATGTTGACAACCTAGATCGGGCTGCTGGGGTTAGGAACATTGTTGAAATCCATGGGAATCTCTTCCTAGTCAGATGTATTCAATGCGGTTCACGTTACCCGAGGGAAAAGATCTCTTTAGAAGTGCTCCCACCCCGCTGTCCCAAATGCAATGAGATACTGAAAAACGACGGAGTAATGTTTGGGGAACCAATTCCTATTGATGTACTTGAGAAATGTCAAATAGAAATCGGCAGATGTGATTGCATGTTAATTGCTGGAACTTCAGCTTTTGTATATCCAGTAGCCAGATTTCCCAGAGACTTAGCCATGAGAGGAGGTTCCCTGATTGAAATCAATTTCTCGAAAACACCTCTTACCCATATGTGTGAGGTTAGCCTCAGAGGGAAAACGGGGGAGTATCTGCCAAAAATTGTCGAGCGAATTATGAGAATTCGTTGATGGTGTTAGTGGAGGGCTAGGACATTTAGCGGCATTCGCAAAACATGAAGATTCTCAACCAATTCTTTTCAGTGACGCGTGGCATCGGGGCGGAAGCCCTTGGTACATCTTTGTCGCCCTATCCCGGAGCGATGCAAGCTTGTTAGTGACATCTCCGGCGATTTTTGCAGGAACCCCCACAACTATCTTGCGCGGTGGAACTTTCATTCCTTCGAGCACAACTGCCCCCGAACCCACGATCACTTCGTCGCCCAGCTCAACCTCGTCATGAATAACCGCCTTCATACCGACGAGGACATGTGTACCGAGCTTGGGCCCATGGAGAATTGCGCCGTGGCCGATGTGGCTTGAAGGCCCTAGGATGGAAGTCTCGTTTTGCCGGACGTGAATTACGCAGTTTTCTTGGATGTTCGATCCCTCGCCGATTTCTATCCTGCCCCAGTCGCCTCTGATGACGGCGCCAGCTCCCACATAGCAACCAGAACCTATGGATACATCGCCTATGACAACAGCCTCAGGATGCACAAAGGCTGTTTCATGTATCTTGGGACGTTTTCCTTCGAACTCGTAGATTGGCATATGGCTATATTCGCCTCGGCTGACCATGAAATGTGGATGAAAAAATATCTGAAACTAGATTGGCAAGTACCAATTGGCGATGGCTAGCTCTCTGTTTTACGCTTGGTGTAAATAGTTTTGCATTCTCTAGGCTCTGCTTCTATGCAGGCTCTGCAATCTTCGTTAAATTCGTTTGGCTTTATGGGTTCGAGGTGAACTTCAAATCCCAAGGACTTGTACAGTTCCACTGCCTCGCTCAGCCTAGGTTCGCTCGCCGTAAACTGCCTGACCCATCCTTCCTCTTTCAGTTTCTCATCCATTTGGCTGACCTTAAGGCACTTTTCCCCCATGGCTTCCCACGCGATATGCTGTTCAGAAAATTTGTGGAGCCTGATTTTGGACTAGAATAGGTCCTCCTCCAGCTCCACGTTTCCCTCAGGCATTTTCCCATATTTCTGCGCAAACTGTGACAGTAGCTCACTTTCTCTTATTGTGTACATTTTCACTTCTTCGTGTCCGAAGTAGCGGGCTTTCTTATTCGTCTTTATCTGCTCCTCCAAATCCTTCCGCAGATTAGCAGTGCCCTTAATGTAGATCACTGTCTCCTTTTCGTCGAGTAGTTGGTAGACTCCCTCTGTTTCTGGAACGGCTGCAACGTTTTGAGGGCTGAACTCCAGCCATTTCTTCGGAGGTAGCATTATGGGTGAAATCTCAAGTCTTAAGTCGCAGCGCAGACACCTTTTCGCCTCGTTCACTGCCTTTTCCTGATCGAAGCCAAGCTCCACCTCAGCGAAGCTTCCACGCCTCTTTTCCAGAGGGAGGCGGGGCATTTGAGTGCGGGGCTTGTCTGCAAAGCCTTCTTCCCGGCCCAATCGAGGGGAAGGCTCCCCTGTCTGGATTAATGCCTCATCAATCTCGCCTTTGCCGCCTAGGTACCTGTCTATGGAAACAGCAGCCTTCCTGCCCATGGCGACTGCTTCTATGACTGAAGCTGGCCCTGTTACAACTTCTCCACCTGTGAAAACTCCGGGAACATTGGTTTCTAACGTGTCGACGTTGGCCTGTACAAGCCCAGCTGGAGTAACACCTACCTTGCTTTCCTTTCCGAGGAAGGATAGGTCTGGGGCTTGACCTATGGCAACGATAACCATATCCGTCTCCATGGATGTTGTAGCTGAATTGTCAAAGCAGGGATTGAATTTTCCTTCCTTGTCGAAGACTGATGTGCAGCGGACAAGTTCTATCCCAGCCACTTTTCCTGCGTCGCCAATGATTCGCTTCGGACCCCAAGAAACATTTAGCGCAACTCCTTCTTCAACAGCCTGCTGAATTTCCCATGGGTGCGCTGGCATTTCCTCCCTACATTCTAGGCATGCTAGTTGAACTTGCTTTGCTCCCAGTCGAAGGGCTGTCAGCACTACATCAATCGCCACATTGCCGCCGCCGATTACGAAAACCCGGTCTTTCAGCTGTATTTTTCGGCCTAAGTTGATATCTCTCAGGAAGTCAACGCCCCAGAGAACACCTTCTAGATCAATACCTTCAATCTTCAGCTTCTTACTCAACTGAGCGCCGGGGGCTAGGAATATGGCTTGGTACCCTTGATCCCTAAGTGCGCTTGGATCTTGACTGATAGGTGTACCGGTTCTAAGCTCCACTCCTAGCTTCATAATTTCTTCAATGTCTTTCCTCAGAGCGTCCCTAGGCAAACGATACCCAGGTATGCCTGCCCACATCATACCTCCGGGCTCTGGAAGCGATTCGAAGACAGTGACTTTATGGCCCAGTTTCGCTAGGTAGTAGGATGCGGCTAGCCCAGCTGGGCCTGAACCTACGATGGCTACTTTCTTGCCAGTGGCTGGCGCAACTTTCAAGCTTGACTTCCATAGTCCCGTATCATGCTCTGCAGCGAAGCGTTTGAGGGCACATATGGCGATTGGCTCGTTTACTTGCCCTCGCCTACACTCGTCCTCGCAGGGGTGATGGCATACATGGCCGAGGACGTTGGGGAAGGGTACCTTCTCACGGATCACGGCTGCTGCTTCAGCGAATTTCCCCTCAGCAATCAGGCGGACGTATCGCGGCACATCAATGCCTACTGGACAGGTGTGGCTGCATGGGACAAGGCCAGCTTCTCTATCGGCAACTTTAACATCTCTGTCAGTTAGGGCGCCAGTAGGACATACTTCGACGCATGCTCCGCAAAACTTGCAACCAGATTCTTTAAGGGTTGGCCCGACTGACCCCACGATGACTTCGCCCTTGCGATAGGCGAAGTCTAGAGCCTCCACGCCCCGGACGTCCCGACATATCCTTACGCAGCGAGTGCAACCAATGCAGATGTTGTAGTCTCTGTCGAATAGGGGTTCATTCTTCAAAATGGGAAGATCTCTAAAGACATAGCGGGGAATGTCTTCTCTTATTCCTACGTATTCGGCTACCTCCTGCAGTTCACAGCGGCCAAGCTTGGGGCAGCAACGTTCATTCTTCGGCACGTTAAGGGAGCAGGGTTCTCTGGCGCAACCCTCCCTTTCGCCGCAGGTTAGGCATGCGTGGGGGTGTTTGGCGAGAATTGGCGCTAAGTTGTCTCGGCGGAGTTTCTGAATTTCCGGCGTATTCGTTTGGATAACCATGCCATCTGCTACAGGGGTGTCGCAGGCGAGGGGAAAGCCTTGCCTGCCTCCAACCTGTACAACGCAGATTTTGCAGTCCTCAAATTCTTTAGCTGCATCACCCTCAATTTTGAGGCTGCCTCGATAGACGAAGCTGCTGGCCTTCGCCTTCAGGGGCGGAGGCAGATCTGCGTGAGCGCAAAGGGCGGGAATGTAGATACCTGCTTTCCGCGCGGCATCTAGAATTGTCGCGCCTTTCTCCGCTTTCACTTCAGCGCCGTCGATTTTGAGAGTTACCAGTTGCATAAATCCACCTTTACAGTCAGTTTATCTTCTTACCTCTGCTCAAGTGTCAAAAATTGGGAAATTTGCTCCGTCTTGAGACGGAGTGATGGTGGGTAGGTATTGGTGCTTACCAAGAGTGAGTGATGGCTTTAGGTTCACACGCCAAGTCGCAGCGCAGTTTTCTTTCGCCGCTTGTCGGTTTGCAGGGAGCGCAGCTATACTTGATTTTTTTGCGGTGTTCCTCTGTTACCGCAGCCATGTTTCCTCCTTCGATGTCATAGTCGTTTGGGATTACTTCCAAAACCTTGTAGGGGCATGCTTCAACGCACTTGGAGCAGCCGTTGCACTTGTCCGTGTCTATGATTATGAAGTATTCGCCTGAACCGTCTCTGTAGCCATAGTGGGCTAGCATGCAATTCGCCTGATAGCTAGGCCTTTTGCTGCTTTTCGTAGAGGGCTTTGGCGAAAAGCGCAGCACCTATGCTGCCAGCTGCAACTGGGTCAAGGTTAGGCTTTTTCGGAGTCTTCAGCATGTTGAAACCTACTTCCTTCTCAACCCTCTCCACAACGCCGGGGTTTTTGGAGATTCCTCCGGTGACTGCAAGCTCCTTCTCTATGCCTAAGCGCAGCAGCAACTCCACTATTCTGTGAGCCATTGCTAGGTGGTAGGCAGCTGAAACCCTTTCCTTAGGCCATCCCTGTCGCAGGAGGGCTGTGGCCTCAGCTTTGGCGAAAACTACGCATGTGTTGCTTACTGGATCCGGTTCTTTGTCCACTTTTAGAGATAGAGGCCCAACTTCTTGGATTGGAACGTTCATCAGGTTTGCGAATACTTCCATGCCTCGTCCTGTACCAGCGGCGCATTTGTCGTTCATTAGGAAGGATGTTACTTTGCCTCTATCGTCGCATCGAATTGCCTTTAGGTCTTGGCCGCCCATGTCTAGCACGGTTTTCACTGAAGGTCCGTAGATGTAGTTGGCTCCTCGGGCGTGGCAAGCTATTTCGGTTATTGTTTTCTGCGCCATGGGAACATTCACTCTTCCATACCCGGTTCCCACAGTGTAATGGATGTTTTCAGGCTTCAACCCAGTATCCTTCAGCGCCCAGCCTAATGCTTTAGTTGCGCTTTCAGGGCTGTCTGAGCCTGTTCGCATATAGTCATAGGCGTAGAGCTCGCCGTCCAGCAGCACTGCTGCCTTGGAGCTTACTGAGCCGACATCGACTCCCGCTGTGATTACCTTAGCCTTTGTCCAGTCCTTGCCAAGGTCATGCCATGTGTACTCAGGCCATCTCCAAAATTCTTTCGCCTTCTCTTCCGGTGAAACATGGTAGGTTTCTGTGTCAACCATTTCCATCGCCTCCGATTATTTCTTTAATGGAATTAGTGCAGCGCCAAGCGCGCTGACATATTCTGGATCTGGGAGCACTATGAGGTCAACTCCGAGCTCTTTCTGCAGTGAATTGACGAAGCCAGCGTTTCTAGCGACGCCTCCGATGAGAACAACATCTTTCTCCACTCCCACTCGACGTACCATTGAAGCAATCCTAGTGGCGATGGCGTCGTGAATTGCTCTTGCGATGTCTGGCTTAGAGGTTTTGGCATGGATCAGTGAAACTACTTCAGACTCAGCGAAGACAGCGCATTGAGCATTCATGGGAACCGATTTTTCCGACTTGAGGGAAAGGGGCCCCATTTCCTCAACCTTTACCTCAAGCGCTCTTGACATGGCCTCCACAAAGGTTCCGGCGCCGGCTGCACATCTTTCGTTTATGGCAAAGTCTTTAACTGTTCCCTTCTCATCGAACCTTGCTACTCGCCCTTCTTCAGCGCCGACATCGATCACGGTTCTCGCTGAGGGATAGAGGGCGACAGCTCCTCTCGCGGCAGCAGCCACTTCAGAAACCTGTTCGCCTGCGTCGATTGGTGGTGTGCGGTAGACTTCTTTCTTGCCTATGCCTGTTGCTACGAGGCCCTCAACGTCCTTCCGTGCGATTCCCGCTTCTTTCAGAGCCGCGTTGAGGGCTGTTGAAGCTGATTCCTTAGTGTTGAATCCCCCTAGGATCAGCGACTTTCCCGCGGTTTTGCCGTCCTTCAAGACTACTGCTTTTATGTTCTTCGCACCCATATCTATTCCAGCAGTTATCACTTCGCTTAGACCTCCTAACAATTTACTCCTTTAGCTTCTTCAGTCCAAGACTTTCCATGAAGGAGTCTATGCGGGCAACTGTTCCAGGCAGGTCGAACTCCCTTTCATCGCCCATGTTCCCTTCAAAGGGCATTACCGGTATTCCAGCCTTAACTAGGGCTAACCTGTTTTCCGCTATTCCGCAGCTCAAACCTTCGCAGCCTCTATTGTAGTGTAGTAGAACGCCGTTGAGCTTCCATTCTTTGAATATCCTCAACATCATCTCGCTTTTCAGTTGCGGATCGTAGAAATGCGCCCACTCAGGCCTTGCGCAAGTCCACTCTACGATTGTTCGAAGCGCATCTTCTCGAGTGTTTAGTTTTATTCCCTTCTGCTGCGGAGTTGTCTTCGGACCCCAAGTTCCATCAGGCTTCACCTCAAACATGCCGATTAGCCCGAAAGTGTATAGCGATCCCACTGAGACGCATCCGTATTTCTCAAGATATCTGAAGATGCTCAAAAAAGCCCAAGGGGGCTGGGTGTCCGTTATTATTCTCGCTCTTTCCGTAGGTACAGCAGCTATTCCCCTTTTCACACGATCTTTAACCTCGTCCCTGAGTTCCTCGTAGAAATCTGCGCATTCTTTCGTGTGCTTCATAAGTGTTCCCAAGACGTAGAGCGAGTACATCGATTTCTCGTCTAGGGGCGCTGGAATAGCCTTGTTAAGCGTGCATATTTCTGCCCATGTGGATGTTGAACGGCACTCGTTGTGAACCGCCTGGATTAGCTTCTTATCGTCATATTTCCTGCCTGTAACTTTCTCCATCCATTTTATGCCGTCGTCCAATTGCCTAACAATATAGTTGATTTTTCTGTCGTTCAGTTGGGCGTATGGGCCAACAGAAACGTCGACGCTATAGTATGGGATTTCCTTTCCTTTCTCCCTTTCAAGTTCTCTCGCCACTTGATACCACTTTGCGTGGCTGCAGCAAATGTGGTCTTGCCACATGAAGTCTGGTGCTGGGAAGCCGTCGACGATTGTTCCGTCTGCGAGGCAGTACTTGTCTAAGATGATGCCGCCCCAGTAGTTGCGCATGTAGGCGCATAGGGTCCGCGCGAATCCAGCTGTTTCAACTGCTTCTTGGCATTTCATGGCGAAATGTTTGTTCCAAGCTATTGTTGCTCCGTAGGGTTCACTTGTGATACAGTACACATCGTCGCCGAGGCCCGCGGGGATGGCGCTGAAAGCCCAAGCTCCGCCAGCCCAGCAGATTCCGCCTTTCTCATGGGCTTTCAAATAATCCTCGTAGTACTTTTGCCTCAGTGTCTTGGCTTTCTGCCAACATTTTAGTGGTTCACTTGGATATTTTTCTACAGCTTTACTCACATCATTCCCTCCTAAAACAGCTCCTCTAATCCTCTAAGTGTTTCGAGGAATGCTTCAACCCTCGTTCTAAACTGACCCCATGGGACAGTAACGTCAAACTCAACATGGTAGGTCTTAACTCCATTTGCTTCCAAAGCTTTCTTCACGGCAGGTATGTCTAACTCATGTGGGTCGCAGAATTTCTGCTGCGCCAAAATAGCGCCCTGAACGTTATATTCCTTAGCCAGATTAACTATGTGGGTAACCCTTGTCCTTTCAGGCCAGTCTTTGCTCGGGCAGGGCGGCCTGTTTACATAGCGTGCTGCAATAGCCATAAGCCTATCCTCCTTGGGAATCACTTCATTCCAGAAGTATCTGCTCCCAGTGCACTGCTCATCCATAACAAGAGTAGAGCCTAATGATTCCACCTTGCCAATGAAGTCCCTGTCATCATCCTCACTGCCAGTAATCATCAATCTTACACCTGGGTCGCGGTTAAGCTTCCTGCTAGACACCTCCTTCAGAACACCCTCCAGCAAACGGTTATGCTCATCTTTGTCAGTCATCTGGCTGGCCAAAACCATCTCCATAGCTTCCACTCCTGTAAGCGGCGGATTCTCCTTCTTCCTCAATTCATAAATCTGCTTCATCAAACGTCGGTTCTTGTTCATGATTTCTATGCCGCGATCCAAATCTTTGTCAGTGATTCTCTTACCAGTCCAATTCTCAACAGACTTCTTGAACTCAGCAAGTTCCCCTGCCAGATATGGGATTGCATGAGGTGTTTGAATGCCATGCGGCATGGGTAGGTAGTAGGTATATTTTGTAGGCACGTGTAGACGCCAGCTAAAGAATGTTTGACGTAGATGCAGGCAAGATTGACCTATCATAATTCCGTCTAAGTAGTCGAATCTGCCCTTCAACCCTTGAGCCAAGCAGTCGCGGCAGAAGGGACAGTACATGGCGAAAATATGCGGCTCAGTAACGCTTTGAATCTCGTGACTGCCTAGGATTCGAACTGGAAGAACATTGGCTGCGATGAGAATTTCCTCCGGCACATAGGTGCAGAACCAGCCTAGAACTTTGCCACCGGTTTTCTCCTTCCAAGCCTTGGCGTACTTATGTCTCTTATCTACTAACTCCCCGAACTTTTCAATCAAAAAGCATTTTTCCTCCTTGATAGAATACTGGGATTGAGTCGAATATATAAGCGTTCGCATGTTCTCGACCAAAAGTTTATTAGAATAGAACTATAGACTACTAGAGTAGAACAAGGCTGGAAGTGCAACTAGTGAACTGGCATAGTTCAGACACCCTTAAACTCCTCACAGCCCTAAACAATCCGAATCGTTTAATCTTGCTAGAGTTCCTAGATCAGAACGCGTACGGCACATGGAGTTCACTGAGAGAATACATCTATCAGAATAGTCCTAGAAAGAAAAGAATAGCGCCCTCAATGATTTCTTGGCACCTCAAAGAACTCATCGACATCGGAATGGTTAAGAGAGCTGAGCATGACCCTCAAGTATTTACAATAACAAATCTCGGCCGAAAAGCTGTAAGAGCCATCAGGAGCCTGCTCGAAACAGAGACTGAAGGAGAGGTTGGTTGGGAGAAGCCCATCTAACGAAATTGTGAGGGCTGCAGGTTCACACTCCCATTCTAATACCCTCTTCTTCTAAGACCTCGGCTATCGGCCGGTTTTCCTTCCTCGCTCTCTCCAGGAAGTACCTCAAATATCTGTCAACGAATATGTTAGATCCCGTCGCCGAGAGGGGAATTCCCAGAACCAAGTCAGCTTTCATTAAACCCAGTTTTTTCGCCTCCCATCCAACCGACCACATTAACCTATTATCGACCAAGTTTACAGCAGCTGTCACCAACGCAGAGCAAACAGCTATGCCGAGGTCTAAAGTTTTCACTACGCAAAGACCAGTAGAGCCTCTCTTGACTGCCTCCTTAAACTCCACACAAGTGGCGTAGCCACACGCCCCGCAGTCCAACTCCAGAGGTGGTTTCTTGGCATATACCCCGATTAGAACTATGGCTTGGCTGGATCTAACTGACTCAGCGTCTGGACCCATATACCAGAAAGTTGGCGATCGAAGCTCAGTTTTTCTAGATTCCACTATTTGATCAGCGATTCTTTTGATGCCCGCTCCAACAACTATCTTCATCTCCGTATCGTCAAAGCCCTTTGATTTAGGTGCGGTTGTAGCTGCTGCCACCATAAGTTTAGCGATTGAAAGAACGGAATCTTCTATTGCCTTATCCTTTTCAATAATCAAGTTTCAACCTCCAACAGGTTTGGTGATAGATGATTAAGGCGGAGACGGTCTTTAATCAGTTGCGGAAGAGCCTATTCACAACGCTCCAGATGTAGGGTCTGGCCTAGGCAGAACAGTCTAGGCGTAGACCCTTAGACCTAGTGGCATGTGGCACACTCGATGATAGGGGGAGGTTATTTGCCTTTGTACTTGGGCTTTCTCTTCTCAAGAAAGGCTTGGAGGCCTTCAACTGCGTCTTCTGTGCGCATCAAAGAGCCCAGATAAATATCGGTTATGCTTTCCAGCCCCTTCCTAAAGTCCAGTTCAAGTCCACTGTAGACAGCTTTCTTAGCTAGCTTGAGCACTACTGGGCTTTTCTCCTTCAGCTTCTTCAGTAACTCATCAACAGTCGCTTCCAACCTATCGCTTGGAACCGCTTTATTCACTAAGCCAACATACTCAGCAGTCTTCGCATCCAACATATCGCCTGTGAGAATAAGTTCAAGCGCTTTAGGCCTGCCGACTAGCTTGGGGAGAACTGCTGCTGCAACAGGCGGGAAGACGCCCACCGTTGTTTCAGGCACCCCAATCTGAGCCTTCTCAGAAGCAATGATAATGTCACAGGCAATAGCGAGTTCACAGCCTCCACCCAAGGCGTAACCGTTCACTTGGGCGATGGTTGTTTTTTCCAAGCTCATTAAGAGATAGAAAAGCTCGTTGAAGGTTCTGATGAACACCTCAACCTTATCAGGCATGTGATCCTTAATATCGGCGCCTGCTGAAAACGCTCGGTCGCCAGCCCCAGTAATCACTATGGCGTTCACACTTTCATCTTTGCCAACAGCCTTAAGGGCAGATATCATCTCCTGCATTGTCTCAATATTCAAGATGTTCAGAGGCAGCCTGTTTATCGTTAATCTTGCCACTCCATCTTTGCCTTCCAAAGTAATGTTCTTGTAATTCAAAAAATCCAGCTCCTAGCCCACTCAACATCTACCTGCAGCCTTAAATTTCTTTTCTCGTAATAGCAATGCTGCAAGAGATGTTTCAAAGTAACACTGGAAATGTTGGGAAGAAGAGGAGCTGCTGAAGCCTGGCAATCTAGATTACCCAGTTTTCGAGACCCCTGATGTTGGAAGAATCGGATTAATGGTTGGCTACGACATTTGGTTCATGGAAGTTGCCAGAATACTAATGTTACATGGCGTCGATGTGATAGCGCATCCTTGCAGCTTCACCCTGCCTGTTGAACCACAGTTCCTCGCACCTGAGCGAGGTCTAGAAAATAAGGCCTTCTTGGTTTCTGCTAGTAGGTCAGGAACCCCTTGCATCGGACAAAGTAGGTTGATAGATCCCTACGGAAGACATCTCGACATCAATGCTGGACGCCATCCTCGGCACATATACTCCTTCGTTACAGTGAGCCTAGCTAGGGAGAAACTTTTGGCAGCAAGGTCCGATCTTGTTCTGCAACGCTGGCGATTGGGGTGGCTAGACTGGCCAGATATGTACACACTTGTTCAAGCCAAAAGGTAGACGAAGTTGGAAGGCCATGATGACCCGGCAGCCATCTCTACCTAATCTTCCGCAACATAAGATTCATGGAGGCAAGGCTTGCATAGCAAACCAAAAGCCACTCATGTTTTTCTTAATGGAGCGCATATGAATAGCCAAGTCGCGATGGCGAATCCTTTTTCATCTAGAAGCCTTTATAAAGTTATGACCACTGCTATGCATGGACTTCAGCCTAGGCGGAAGGCATCAAAGTTGGTCAGAAGAATTTCGATAGTGCCAGATAAGTGCACTGGTTGTAGATCCTGCGAGATAGCATGTTCATACCATTTTGACGGGGTCTTTCAACCAAACACATCTAGAATCAAGATTTCTTTCGATCCTAAGTCAGGGGATGTGAAAATCTCCATTGATGATGGATGCAACCTTTGCGAAGGTGAGGAAGGCCCGCTCTGTGCAAAGTACTGTTCTGCCGGAGCTCTCATTTTTCAAGCTAAGTAGGGATAAGACTTGGGGCTTTATGGCTGGGTGGGAAAAATCCTTTGGGTCGACTTGACCAAAGGAAAGACTACAATCGACTCTTCGGAGAATCTTGTGAAAAGGTTCGTTGGAGGCAGAGGTGTAGGTCAGTGGCTCCTTTTCAGTCAACTGCGTCCTGAAACTGCTCCCCTTCATCCTGAAAACATCATAGTCTTCGGTACAGGTCCTTTAACTGGCACATTGGCTCCCGCTTCGTGCAGATTGAGTGTGGATACAAAGAACTTATTGACAGGAGGGGTTTTGTCCTCTAACGCCGGGGGGCATGTGGCGCCGGAACTCAAATATGCAGGATTCGATTTTGTGGCTATTCATGGGGCTTCAAACAAGCCAGTGTACCTCCTCATCATGGATGAAAAAGCCGAAATTAGAGACGCATCACACCTCTGGGGACTGTCGACATGGAAAACGGAGGAGATATTACGGCGAGAGCTGGGGGACCCAAAGTTAAGAGTGGCATCTATTGGAGCCGCGGGCGAGAACTTAGCCAAGCCCACATGCATAATAGTCGATCGAGGGAGAGCTGCTGGACGCGGAGGCTGCGGTGCTGTGATGGGTTCAAAGAAGCTAAAAGCCTTAGCCGTAAGAGGCACCGGAGAAGTGAAAGTCGCTGAACCGGAAAAATTCATGAGGGAAGTTGATAGGCTTTGGAAGAAAATTGATGAGAATGAAGCTGTGAAATTCAGAAGGGATTTTGGGACTCATGGCCTTCTCCCCCTTGCGAACGAACGTGGACTCGTAGGAGTGAGGAATTTTCAAGACGATTACTGGAGCCCTGAGAAGGTTGAGAAGGTAAGACAAGAAGTGCTAAATGAGAAGTTTGAAATAAGGAAGCTTGCATGCTTCAACTGCCCGATCTACTGCAGCCATCTATATAGGATTGAGCACGGGCCACATGCAGGCCTTGTTAGCGAAGGTTTTCAGTTGAATCTAGACTGGGATTTCGCAGGCAAGCTAGACATAGACGACCCAGTTGCTTTAATTAAAATCAACGCTCTTTGCAGTGAGCTTGGACTTGACATAGACAACGCTTCTGCTCCAATCGCATGGGCTTTTGAACTATTTGAGAGAGGAATAATTGGCACAGATGAAACTGACGGCCTGAAGCTGAAGTGGGGAGATGCAGATACAGTAATCGAACTCCTCAAAAAGATTGCAAGACGAGAAGGCTTCGGTAAAGTGCTTGCCGAGGGATCTAAGAGAGCCTCTGAGATAATAGGGAGAGGCTCAGAGAGATACGTGTCTCATGTGAAAGGACAGGACTCGATCGAAGCTATAAGGGTAGACAAAGGATGGGCTCTCGGCTGTGTCACCTCTCCTAGGGGAGGAGGACATCTTGACGGAGCTTTTCAATCTCACCGTGTTCCAAGCGCTGGCGACCCTCGTTCCTATGATTCCAAGGCGGAGAGTGTTTTCTGGTTTGAAAGGTTTAAAGCAATCGTAGATATGATGGGCGTATGCTACTTCGCCACCGTATGGAACCACTCGGATCTGCTCGGCCCGGACGACTTCGTATGCTTATTCTCTGCGGCTACTGGAGTCTCAATAACCGGAGACATACTGATGAGGATTGGACAGAGAGTTCATAACGTAGAAAAAGCCTTCAACACATTGCACGCGGGCTTCAAGCGCGTGGACGACTATCCGCCCAGAAGGTTTATGCTCGAATCTATCAGTTCAGGCCCAAATAAAGGTGCAAGTCTTGATGAGGCCGGTTGGAGTCGAATGTTGGACGAATACTACCGTTTGCACGGCTGGGATACCAAGACGGGATGGCAAACAGCCAAGGGTTTGGAAGAACTAGGGTTAGTCGAGGTCAAAGAGAAACTTGACAGAAACGCCAAACTCATCAGTTGAATCCGCCTCCAAAAGACCACGTATGACATTAAGCCTGTCTTGCACTTCCTCACAGCCTTCATTCTTTGATGGAGCGAGTGAAAGTTGAGAGAGGTTTTCGTAATCGGCTGCGGGATGACTAAGTTTGACAGACATGACGATAAGAATCTGATGGACCTTTCAGTTGAGGCTTCGCTAAGAGCACTTGACGATGCCAAGCCTAAAGATATGAAGGTGGATTCGGTCTACTTTGCAAATATGATGGCGGGTGAACTCACATATCAAACAGCTGTCGCAAGCGCCCTAGTAGATGAGCTTGGGCTGCTCCCAGCAGGTGCTCAACGCGTAGAGAATGGACCTGCTTCCGGCGGGTCGGCGGTTAAGAATGCTTTCATGGCAGTAGCCTCGGGAGTTGAAGATGTCGTTCTTGTCACCGGCGGCGAGAAGATGCGTCATGTTCCAGGCGATAGGATAACTGACCTCATAGCCTCCATGACGCACCCAACAGCGGAGTACATACACGGGGTAACCCTTCCTTCACTGGCCGGTATGTTGACAAGACTTTACATGACACGATATGGATTGACGAGGGAACATCTGGCGAAGGTCTCAGTTAAGAATCATATGAACGCGTTGAAAAACCCATACGCACACATCCATCAAGCGATAACTCTCGAAGGAATATGCCTATCTGGAGCTGCAGAAGTCAACAACCCGCTGATTGCGGATCCCATCCGACTTTACGATTGTTGCCCAGTAACGGACGGCGCAGCTTCAGTGCTTCTATGTTCACGGAACAAGCTAGGGGAGTTCGGGCAAAACCCCATTAGAGTAATTGGGGTTGGCCAAGCGACAGACACACATGCTGTACATGAACGAAAAGATCCTACTGTGCTGAACGCTGTTAGAATTTCTGCGGAACGGGCATTTGCAATGGCCAAACTCAAGCCGCAGGACATCGATGTTGCTGAGCTTCATGACGCATTCGAAATTCTTGAGATAGCTGAAAGCGAGGACGCTGGGTTCTTTCAGAAGGGCACAGCTCACAAAGCTATTGACAGAGGCGAAACCCTCATTGGCGGCAGGCTGCCCATTAACCCTTCTGGGGGCCTGAAGGCGAGGGGGCACCCAGTTGGAGCAACAGGTGTAGCTCAGATAGTTGAGCTAACATGGCAGCTCCGGCGAGAAGCTGGAGAACGCCAAGTCAAAGGTGTGGAGCGAGGCTTCTCCTGCAACTTCGGCGGCTTCGGAAACAACGTGTTGTCGTTCGTTTTGGAGGCGGTATAGCCTGTCCCAGAAAGAGCTTGTCGCGTTCGAGTGTGAGAGATGCAAGAAAGTCGTGCACCCAAAGCATGCTGTTTGCCCAAACTGTAAGGCAAGAGAATTTGCAGAAGTGAAGCTCGGAGACCAAGGCATGCTATTGACCTATACAAGGCTTTTCGCTGCACCTGAAGGCGTGAATCAGATGCCACTCATTCTAGGCATAGTAGAGTTCCCAAATGGCGTTCGAGTTACCGGCCAAATCACGACTGAAAACGTAAAGCTTGGAGACAAGATGCGGCCTGTCTGGGGATTTCTTAGGAAAAGCCACGGAAAAGAACTATACGGATTCAGATTTGAAACCGTGAAGTAAAACGCACTTTCCCTCGGCGGACTCAGCAACCCGAAAAATCTCAGAGCTTGCAATGAGGGCCCATCGTAGTCGGACTTTCCAAACGTTCGTGAAATAGCTAGCGAGAAAGACTACAATGCTAGAATTCTAGGCCGCAGCATTTTTCCGTCTATTTCTGTTTCACCACATCCGGCACTATTACCTTAGGCTTAAGAGTGGACTTGAGTAGATCTTCAGGGACAGGTCGTTCTCCGAAGACCAGACGTGGCTTAACTTCGGAGTAGTGCTCTTTCGTCAAGACCCAGTTTCTAGCTCCACCGTTTGCTTCATGTTCTAGCGGCCAAGGCTCGAGAGCCCACTCATATATCCACCTTCTAAGACCTATCGGGCCTTCAACCGTCACGAAGATTTTGTCTGCACCCAAGACTTCAATTGAGTGCTCGTGCTTAGCTGCGAAAAGGTGGGCACCTATTCTTCCACCTCTCCTGAATGCCATCGTATGTAGGCTTATGTGTTCTTTCAGGTTTCTCGCTCGATTGTTAACAATTCCGACGAGCTCGCCGTTTAAGACACCGACTAAGGCGAAATGGTTCTTCACCCTATACCTATACCAGCCAAGAAGCTCAGCGTACAAGCGAGAGCCCACAAGGTCATAGAAGTCTTTCTCCACAGGAATAACCGGTCTAATAGCGTCCAGCAAAAGCGGAACCTCCTCTCTAGAAGCTTCCCGAATCACAAGTTTCTCACCACTCGCCAAGGTAACTACTTTTGCGGGGTAAGGCTTCCCCGGAATATCCCACTCAACTCTCAGGATAGACTCCGGATCTTCAGTCAACTCATGCACCGCGGAAGGGTTTTCGAGATGACAATATAAAACTTACTGTGCTAAGTACCGAAAATTGAAAAAATCTTGAGGGCTTCTATCGCTCTGGATAAGCTTTCAAGTGTCTTGATTTGATCCCTCTCAATCAAATCAGCTAAATCTATACGTAAGGTGACGGCAGATTCCAACTGAGACTTACTCTCCTCCATTGTGCTGTCACTCATAACACATGGAGGCGGGTAAGCCTCACAAACCTAACCCATCACTGCACGGCACGAAAGAATTTGTAGACAAGCCAGGAGTGACAGATATCCATGTCATGGTGGGCGAACCAAAGCAACCCTTTGAAAAAGAAGATCTCATTGAAAGAGCAAAGGGGCCTGTGCATAAGCCTCTAGGTGATTTCCATGTGTTGTCACGAATCCCTTTCAAAGTGGAAAGCGGTGACGGGGGAATTCTCTTCGAGTTCCAGTTCACTATTGGAGCCTTTAGTTTTCGATCTGTGGAAGGTATCATTGTTAAAGGAATAGGTGTCTTCTGTAGAAGCGAATAATAGCTTGTATGTGAAAGAGTA
>CAZAQQ010000009.1:0-17066 GCA_964487485.1 uncultured Candidatus Bathyarchaeia archaeon
CCAACTTTCCCCCTAACGAAGAACACCCCAGCCTTCTCCGCTCTCCAGTAGAGTTCCTCATAGCCTCTTCCACCCGCGCGGATATCCGTGTAGTATACCCAAACATCAATACCGAACTGCTCCTTGAGGAGAACGGCTTGTTTGATGGAGTACATGCAGCATATCCGGCTGCAATACGGGATGAACCTATTCTTGTCCCTTGAACCAGCACAGAGGATAATAGCAATGGATCTCACTTCTCCACCATCGCTGTATCTTTTGACAACACCGCCGGTTGGTCCAAAAAGAGACGTGAGCCTCTCAAGTTCCATCATTGTCACGATGTCTTGAAACGAACCATAACCATACTCCTTTATTTGGCCTGCATCAAAATTTTCGTATCCCGTCGCAATGATGATGCTGCCTACTTCAAGCTCAACGGTCCTTCCTCGGTCACCTAGATTTATTGCCTTGCTAGGGCACACTTCCACGCATTTGCCACACCTAGTGCAAGCCTTGAAGTCGATCACATAGGAGTAGGGTACAGCCTGAGCGAGCTGAATGTAGGCTGCCTTCCTAACAGATCTGAACTCATTGAATTCGTCTGGGCATGTAACTGGACATACCTTAACGCAACCCCCACATCCCCTACACTTCTCCAAGTCGACTCCGCGGGGTTTAGTGAAGATGGTAGCCCTGTAGTTGCCAGGCCGACCTGAAACAGAGCGCACCTCAGAGTAGGTGAGAAGCTGAACATTCCTGTGTCTGCCAGCCTCCGCCATTCTAGGGGTGAGTATGCACTGGGCGCAGTCAAGGGTTGGGAACACCTTTGTTAGCTTTGCCATATGACCTCCAATGCTGGGATCTCTCTCCGCTAAGTACACTTTGTGGCCCATGTTCCCAAGCTCTATTGAAGCAACTATCCCAGATATTCCGCCGCCGATAACGAGAACGTCTCTTGAGCATTTCTCCGATATCTGCTCTAGAGGCTCTAGCTCGAAGACTCTTTCATATCCTCCTCTAATCAAACTCAACGCTTTTTCAGTAGCTTCTCTAGATTTCTGGGCCCCATGAACCCAAGAGCATTGCTCCCTTATGTTAACGAATTCAAGTAGGTACAGGTTGAGGCCGGCTAGCTGTACAGCATTTTGGAAAGTGGCTAAATGCATTCTAGGAGTGCAGGCGGCTACAATGACTCTGTTGAGCCCATGCTTCTTGACTTCGCTGATTATGGTGTCTTGAGCTGGCTTGGAGCAAAGATATGTCTCCCGCCTTACAACGGCAACTCCTCTCCAACTCTTGATCGCTTCAGCTAGGGCCTTCACATCAACTCCGTCGCTTATGTTTCCTCCGCATTCACAGAGGAAAATTCCAATTTTTAGGGCATCTCTTTCAGTCAAGCCTCCCTGCTCCTCTCTCAGCTCAAAATCAACATGAATGCCCGGCCTTAGCTTCCGCCGTTCTGCTGCATAAAGCTCTCATGGTTAATTGTCGTTTGGTTTCATAAACGTTCCCACGCTCAATTTCAGAAGTTTGACTTCGTTCATAATGGTGGATTTCAGGCATAGCTTAAGATAGGTGTCCTGAGCAGATGTGGATGCTAGCGGAGGATGTGTATCTTGCCAATTTTGGAGTTTCGGGGAAAGATCCCTAAGATTCATCCCTCATGCTATGTTTCTTCTAGGGCTACAATAGCGGGAGACGTTACGATTGGTGAAGAATCAAACATCTGGCCTAACGCCGTCATTAGGGGAGACTGGAACAAAGTGGTCATAGGCGTAAGAGCGAGTATTCAAGACTGCTGCGTCCTGCATGAAGACTGGAATAGCCCACTGATAGTTGGAGATAGGGTCGTAATTGGACATGGCGCCGTTCTACATGGCTGTACAATTGGGAGTGATGCAGTCATAGGGATAAGGGCAGTGGTCTTAAACGGGGCGAAGGTAGGCGATTGGACGATCATAGCTGCGGGGTCCGTTGTCACTGAAAATGTGGAGATTCCGCCAAGATCTCTGGCGGTGGGGGTTCCAGCAAAAGTTTTGAAAGAGCTAAATCTGGAGCAAATTGAGAGAATTAGGAAAGGAAACGAATCCTACGTGCACCTAGGAAACGAGTATCGAAAAATAGAAGGTAGGACGTAGACCCAAAGCCAACAGCAGGGTCATGAAATCTAAAATGTAATGTTTCCTCGTGATGGGCAAGGTTCTTTGGAAAAGCTTTATCTTGCGAATTTTCTATACAACGGCTACCGTTGCTTGGTGCACAGGGGATCAGTGTTTGGTAAAGATCGATATTTTTGATTTGCCTGAAGACTGCTATTACACTAAGGAGCATACTTGGGCCAAGATTGAGAAGGATGGGACGGTCAGAGTAGGGTTTGACGACTATGGGCAGAAGCTGGCTGGCAAAATTGTTCTTGTTCGACTGCCCGAGACTGGGGATAAGGTTAAGCATATGTCCGTGTTTGCGAGCATGGAGTCAGGTAAATGGGTGGGGAAACTGTATTCTCCCATCAGTGGAACCGTCAAGACTGTTAACGCAAATCTTGAAAGAAATCCTAGACTGATGAACACAAGTCCCTATGGGGAGGGCTGGATAGCAGTCATTGAGCCCTCTGACTTGAATAATGAGTTGAAGAAGCTGCTGTCTGGGGAAAGCGCCGTTGAATGGTTGAATAAGGAAATTGAGGCAAGGAAGAAAGAGGTTGAGAAAGTCAAGAAGCGGATGGGCGGTTGACACGCGAGTGAAAAGGCTGACACTCAGAAGTATTTTATTGATTACTCCGTTTCTGTTTTTATGAAGTCGGCAGTAGGCTGTTCTGAACGCGTAGACGTACGCTCCCAAAATCTTCGTCTTATGATCAGTCAAGCTCGGCTGTTCTTTGAGATGCAGCCTCGGATCGATCCAGAGCTTCCGTTACTGCCCACACATACTCAGGTACAGGCTGTCGTGCAAATGCATAAACCTTGTAGTCATCGGAGCCAATACACACGATTCCTCTGGATACAGCAGGTGATGAATAGGAGATACAGGAGCCTAGTGTGTAGCTCCATTTTAGTGTGCCCGTTGATGCGTTGAAAGCATAGAGATTTTTGTCATATGAACCCACAATCACAATTCCGCCAGAGACAGCTGGGGAGGAGTAGACATTGCTGCCTGTTGTGTAGTTCCATTTCAACGCGCCTGTCGCAGCGTCCAAGGCGTAAACATTTCTGTCATATGAGCCTACATACATTATTCCGCTGGAAACAGCCGGAGAAGACTTGACTTCGCCGCCTGTTGTGTAGCTCCATTTTAATGCTCCTGTTGTAGCGTTCAATGCATAAACGTTTTTGTCATCCGAGCCTATGAACACAATTCCTCTGGATATAGCTGGAGAAGATCTGACAGCGCTGCCTGTCCCGTAGTTCCATTTCAATGTGCCCGTCAAAGCGTCTAGTGCATAAATCTTACTGTCGTATGATCCTATGTAAACAACTCCGCCAGAAATAGCAGGAGAAGACCTGATGTCTCCGCCTGTGGCGTAATTCCATTTCAATGAGCCTGTCAAAGCGTCTAACGCATAAACCTGATCGTCATCTGAGCCTATGTAAACAATTCCGCCGGAGACAGCTGGGGAGGAGTAGACATTGCTGCCTGTTGTGTAGTTCCATTTTAATTTGCCCGTTAATGCATCTATTCCATAAACATTTTTGTCGTATGAGCCCACATACACAATTCCGCCGGAAATAGCGGGAGAAGATATAACAGCGCCGCCTGTTGTGTAGCTCCATTTTAATGTGCCTGTTGTGGCGTTCAATGCGTAAACGTTTTTGTCATATGAGCCTATGAACACAATTCCCCCGGACACAGCTGGAGAAGAAAGTACAGCGCCGCTTGTGGTGTAACTCCACTTGAGGCTAAGTGGTGGCGCTACAGCCTCTGATGTTGTGCCGGTATGCTCCAGATTGAACCGAAACATAGGCCACTCTGCTGAAGATGCAGCAACAGAAACCACTCCGACACCAATCTGCAAGAGAAGAACTGCGAGGAGTAATGCTAGAAACTCTTTGGAAGAGGGCCTATGAAAGTCCATATTACCGTCTAAGTGTTACTCTAGTTAACTAGATAGGTATATATAGTTATTTAGAGTGGCCTCCGGTTTACCCATGTTAAGTCTTGGTGAAAGTAGGGGTTTTCAATTCTTTGGATGCAATCATCATGGCATCAATGAATTTGTTGGGCGTTGCAGCACATGCTGAGCGGATTTCCACGAACTTATCTAAGCCTATTTCAGACAGCAAATCTTTGGTCAAGTCCGCCTGAAACCGCGCATTTTCTTCTCCCACTAAGTAGTGGCATCCTTTCGGCAAGCATCCTATCAATAGCACGCCGCCAGCGCCTTCCTTCAACGCTTTTAAGATGTGGAGGATGGAGATCCTTCCTAGGCATGGAACTGTTATTGGAAGTATGTTTGAGGGATACTGCAAACTTTCGGCTCCTGCCATATCGGCAGCCGCGTATGAACACTCGTCGCAGCAGAAAGCAATGACTTTGGGGCTCGCATGCGAAGATAAGGCAACTCCTTCATTTGATAGGACGCCGCTAATTTGAGCGAAGATCTGTTTGTCGCTTAGAAGTCTGAGTTGGATGGCGCCAGTTGGGCAATAACTAGTGCAGTTTCCACAGCCTCGACAATTGTACTCGTCGATTTTCGCCAGTTTCGTAGGGCCCATGGTTTCTGTCATTTCAATCGCGGAGTACGGGCATACTTCAACGCAGATTTCACACCCGTCGCAGACCTCACGGTCGACAGCAGCTGTTGCCAGGTCTTTCCTAATCTTAGCCTTTGAAATCCTTGTCACAGCCTTCATTGCAGCAGCACTGGCCTGGGTGATTGATTCAGGTATATCCTTGGGTCCTTGAGCGGCGCCGCAGACGTATACCCCTTCTATTTTCGTTTCGACCGCGTTTAACTTTGGATTGTATTCCATTATGAAACCATCGGGTCCAATATCCAATCCGAGAAGCTCAGCAATCTTAGCGCTTTCTTTAGATGGGACTAGGCCTGTAGAAAGAACCACTAGATCAGCATCTATCTCGAGAAGTCTTCCAAGCGCCATATCCTCGACTTCAACTATTAGTTTCCCACTTTCATGATCCCTTTGGATTTTGGAAGGTCTCCCCCGAACTAGTTTGGCACCCATCTCCATTAGGCCTGTGTAATAGTCCTCGTAGCCCTTTCCCCCGGTTCTCATGTCCATGAAACAAACGTAGATTTCGGCTTCTGGATCTTGTTCGAGTTTGATGAAATGAGCGTGTTTCAGGGCGATCATGCAGCAGACTTTTGAGCAATACCGATTCGCTTTCTCGTCCCTAGACCCAACGCATTGAATCATGACTAATGTTTTCGGCTTTTTGCCATCCGAAGGCCTTCTCAAAACCCCTTTGTTTGGGCCTGCCGGATCTAGAAGTCTAGCCAGCTCCAGTTGGGTTATGACATCCTCGTACAGTCCATAACCATATTCTTTCTTTCGGGATGGATCGAACTCCTCACATCCGGTTGCGACTATGATTGCGCCTGCATCTAGATCAAGTTCTGTTTCCTTTTCTTCCAAGTCAATAGCTTTGGTCGGGCAGACGGCGACGCATCTTCCGCATTTGTTGCAATGTTCCATATCTACGGCGTAGGTCTGAGGTAGGGCAATGTGGGAGGGCAGGAAAATGGCTTTTCTGCTGCCGATTCCGCGGCTGGGCTCTCCGGGAATTTCTACCGGGCATGCTTGGCTACAGACCCCGCACCCTATACACTTTTCCTGGGAAACAAATCTGGGGTTCCTAACTATTTTCACGTTGAAATTCGCTGAGGAAACCTTCACGTCTTTTAGGGTTGAATTTGTGAGCAGGTGGATTTTTGGGTGTAGGCCCACTCCACACCGATAGAAACATTTTCTGTTTCCAGGAAGAGGATGAATGGAAGGGATGCAGAAAGCGCAATCATCGGTGGGGAACGCTCTTCCTATCTTAGTTGCATTTCCCCCCACGAATAACGCGCGCTCGACTAGATAAACATCGAAGCCGTGTTGAGCGATGTCAGAGCACGCCTGAAGACCTGCAACTCCACCCCCTATTACGACGGCAGAAGGAACTACTTCAAAGTCTTTAGCCTCAACTTCCTCTTGCAGCCTAATTTTCTCGACGGCTCCCCTTAAGAGCCTCAGCGCTTTTTCAGTAGCCCCACTATCTTTGAGGTGAGGCAGGGCGCACTGCTCCCTGATATTCACTACTTCAACGAGGTACGGGTTCAGCCCAGCATTTTCAGCGTATTTCCTGAATGTTTGGAGATGAAGTTGAGGGGTGCACGCAGCAATGACAAGTCTGTCCAGTCCAAAGTCTTTCGTAAGTTTCGAGACAAAGTCTTCGGCCTCCCTCAGGCATAGTGCGGGGTGCTCTTTCACAAGGGGGACATTGGGAAGTTTTTCCGCGAACTTGCAGACCCTTGCCATGTCGATGGTTTTCGCTATTTCTCCACCGCAATTGCATACGAAGATTCCAATATTCTCTTTCATTTTTTGGACACCAGCTTCTCCGGCTGGAAATTTTTTGTTGTGGGAAGGTGCTTCAAAATTGAGTTGGCGTTTCTACCATTTTCTTGAAGGCCAACCTGCTCAGGTGTAAGACCCATGGATAACCCTAGCAGTTGAGGGTAATGTAGAACAGGAATTTCGTATTTTTCTCCAAAGGTCTCCTCAATCAGTTGTTGATTGGAGTTGAGCATTATGTGGCAGAATGGGCAGACTGTAACAATCGCGTCGGCCTTCGCCTTCTTCATGTTCAGCAGTTTTTCCCGGCCAATGAAGCGGGAGAGGTCTTCGTCAACAGCCATCAATGGGGCGCCGCAGCATTTTTCCTTCCCAATGTAGGAAACGCTTTCCGCGCCTGTCAGATTAATTAATTCGTCTAGGCTTTTCGGGATTTCCGGGTCATCAAACTTGACGTATTCGGAGGGCTTGACCAAGTGGCAGCCGTAGTGCGCAACAACCCGCAGCCCCTTGAAAGGCATTTTAACTCCAGACTTGACATTCTCTAGGCCGACATCTTCAACCAGCGCCCTTACCATATGCTTGATCTCGAGGGTGCCCTTGAATTTTTTCCCCGCCTTCCTTAAGGCTTTGTTGACAGTGTTCCTCAATTTAGCATTCTGCCTTAATGTCTCGTTGACTGTGCCTAAGGTTCCGGAACAAGTTGGGCATAGGGTCAGGATGTTAGCGCCTTTCTCCTCTGCTATGCAGATGTTTCTTGCAGCTATGGTCAGCCATGAGCCATAGTCAAGGGATTTGATTACTGTAGCACCGCAGCAGCCGGCACCCTCCATTTCCAAAAGTTCTATTCCAAGGGTTTTAGCGAGGTTCCGCGTTGCCAATTCGTAGTTGTTAAGGCGTAGTGGAGTAACGCAGCCTGGGAAAAATGAATATTTGAGCTTCACCATTTCACCTTCACTTCTTAACCAATTTACGGAGTCTGGGGGACACTACCTTGCGAATTTCTCTTACGTTCGCTTTGGGCACGGGCGGCAAACCCATTTTGAATCTTGTCTTGTTTTCGAAGTCAGTTATCTCATGAACCCTTCCGAAACTCAAGATGTTAAGTGCTTGGTTTAGGAATGCGTCGGAGATGTATCCCTCCCTCACGGCTATTTCCCTTATCGCCATGATTATTTCAGCGGGCTTAACATCCCTTGGGCATCTCTCATCGCAGGAATGGCAGCTGGCGCAGAGCCAAATCAGGTCGCTGGACAGTACCTCTTTTCGAAGCCCCAGAACAGCCATTCTTATTATCCTAGCAGGCTTGTACTCCCGGCTGTATCTTCTGATTGGACAAGTGGCAGTGCAAGTGTTGCATTGTAAACATCGTTTGATAAGTTGCCCACCTTGAACCTCTGATATTTCGAGGACGAATTTCGGCTCCAAGTCACTGACTTTAATCGGTTCTTCAGATGCTTTTGGCACTTCAAGCGTAGACTCGGACATTTTAGACACAACTGACCCAAATTCTTCAGACAGTTAAAGTTCCAGAATCGATATAAGCGTTAGCGCTTCTCTGTGGATTTTATAACTATCGTGATATTTAAGTTAGGTCGAAAAACCTGGTGAAGTTGTAGTAGATGTCGGAGCCGAGATTACGAAGGACAAGTACGAGGACTATGACACATCATTGAGTGCCTTATGAAGCAGCTTGACCAGATGGGTGTATTGGATGATAAGGTTCATGCGTTGGACACCACGTTCATTGAGGCTTATAGTCGAAGAGATCAAGAAGATAACTGTCTCGGATTGTCTGATTATCCTTTTCGGATCGATTCCTTGAACTAGGTAACCAAAGTCGAGATGGTTTAACTGAGACACTCGTTTGCAAGGGATTGATGTGACTATACAGGAATCCTATCCTGCTGAGTGGATTAGCCTATAACAGTGCAATCGAGGGCGATATGTTGAATAATGCGGATTCTTTGCGAATTAAACAAAACATTTTATGTATCAAAATCTAATTCATATCGATGAACTGCAAAAATAGTACGTGGGTAATTAGAAAGAAAAAAGAAGATCTGAAAACGTGGACAGTGGCTAAGTATGAAGTTTAGAATAATCATCGAACAAGACGAAAATGGAAGTTATGTAGTGCAATGTCCTTCTTTACCTGGCTGTATATCTCAGGGTAAAACTAGGGAAGAAGCTTTGGCTAATATTAGGGACGCTATTCTTGGCTACTTAACAAGCTTAAAGAAACATAATGAACCGATTCCTCCTCCCATAGAAGAAGAGATGGTTGAAGTCAGTGCCTAAGCTGCCAGTAGTTTCAGGCATAGAAATTGTTAAAGCTCTGGTAAAGGTTGGATACGAGGTGGATCATCAGACTGGCAGTCACATGATTCTAAGACAAAAAGAGCCTCCGCATCGAAGGCTCACAGTGCCAAAACATAGAGAACTGGCTAAAGGTACTCTAAGAGCCATAATTAGACAAGCTGGCTTGACCGTAGAAGAGTTCGTAGAGCTTCTCTAGCACCAGACGATTTATCTTCAACACTATCTCCGTCTTTGGATAATGGAGAATTCACAGCCACGAACAGATCAGGAAACGAATGTTGAAGGAGTCTCTCCTGCAGATAATATTGGCTCAAATTTTGGCGGCCCGCAGGGACATGAACCTACCTAGTTGAATTTCTTGGACTCGGGAAACTCATATCACAATCGAAAAGAATTTCTCTTTGTGATCATGTCTATCAATCAATCCAAATTTTCAACAGCTGCTGCAGTAGTTGATAGCGGGCAAATTAGGTGGCTTCTGTGACAGGTGGAATGGTTGTGAATACTTCTCGCCTATTCGAAAACATCTATCTGATCGATACTGGGGGATTCGGTTTGCGTAACGCCATCTCCATTGTTGCCATAGAGGGAGACAAGGGCGTTCTTCTTGACTCGGGAACTGCCAGCACTTCAAAGAGAGTCGTCTCCACCTTGGCGGAGTTAGGGATAGCGCCCTCGCGTATTCATTACGTCATGCCAAGTCACAGACATTTTGATCACGCCGGAGGCGCAGTGCCGCTGCTTAGGCTTTTTCCAAAAGCTTCGATCGCAGGACATGAATACCTTGTCAAGTACCTAGTAGATCCCTCCAAAATCAATGCGGGAGCAATAGAGGCATTCGAGTCCTATGCGGACCCAATGTTGCCATTAGAAGATGATAGAAAATATAGTGTTGTTAAGAACGGCGACGTGATTGATCTAGGCCGTGGTCTTGAGCTTGAAATTATTTCTTCGCCAGGTCATACCTCTGACCACCTTTCATTCTATGAGAGGAATAGCAGACTCATGTTCTGCGGAGACTCTGCAGGGTCCTTTGAGTATCCTTCGAAAATAGTCACTCCAGCCTCCTTCCCACCAAGCTTCAGATACCATGAATACGTTTCCTCAATCGAAAAGATGCTAACCTACGACATACGTATCCTATGTTTTACCCATTTCGGAGCCATTCTAGGAGAAGAAGCAAAGGAAACCCTGAGGAGAGCATTGGAGGTCTCCGTGAAGTGGAGGGACTTTGTCCAAGAACTGCAGAGAGAAAATAGGACTGAGGAATCTATTGTGAAAGTCCTGCGAGAACAACACATTGGCGAACTGAGGATATTCCCAAGGTCGGTCAAAGACAAAGTTGCATACCTACTGGCCTACGGATTCTTAATGGGACTGCGCGATACGGCTTCGTAGGCGGAGCTCAACTTCAAGCTTTGAGAGGCAAACTACCAGCTTATACGCTTGGGAAAAAGGTAATTGGCCTAGGGTTCCAGCAACTCCCTGACCAAGTTTCTACTAGTAATCACATCTTCTATGTTTCGCATTTCCAAAACTAAAGGACCTTCATAGTCAATTCTAGCCAGCCTCTGAACAGCTGAGCGGAAGTCCAGAGCTCCCTTCCCAAGTGCGAGATGTTGATCTTCTGCTCCATCATTGTCGTGAAGATGAACGTGGACGATACGGTCTCCCATTGTTTCAATAAATTTTAAGTCATGGTCTACTGTAAACGCGTGGCCGATGTCGAGGGTTATGCCCAAATTATCTGATTTCACTTCGTCCAAAATTCTCATGAGGTGTCGGAGAGTTTGGCCAAGAATGTTTGGAACTCTCGGCATGTTTTCAACTGCTATGATAAGGTTGAATTTCTTCGCTTTTTGGGCGCATGCTTCAACAGACTCTACGCATATTTTCCTCGCGATGGACTCTGTGTCAACTTCCCACCCGTGCGGCGATAGCTTGCCTAGGTGGATGGTTACAGTTCCTGCGCCAACTGCAGCTGCGAATGCAAGACAAGCCTCTGTTTTTCGAACGGAGTCAGCTGTTTGCTTTGAATTCAGGTTAGCCAAATCTAGCTCAGCTGAGCAGTGGACTGACAATTCGAAACCATGATTTTTCTTTAACTCCACCAACCGTGCTTGGTAATGATCAACATGAGGATCGTCATGTCTCCACAATACCTCTATGTGTGCGAATCCGAGATTGGCGATTTTTTGAACCGCTGCTGGGATCGGTTCAGCTGTAAAAGCTAGGGTTGACGCTCCCAGTTTCAAACTTATCATTTACAGGATTAGGCTTTTAGATAAAAAGACTTTTCTCGCGCTTCTTATTCAGAGAGCTCTCGAAATCATAAGCGACAAACTGGAGATAAATGTCCATAGCCTTATGCAAAGATGAGTTGAGATTAGGTCTTAGGTGTAAGCTAGGCGGAGTTTTGAAGTTTCGGAGGCAAGGTAGCGAATGAGCCTGCCGGAGATAAGCAATAACCTGATTGACTCTGCGCAGAGCCTTCGAGACTTGGAGGGAATCCATAGGGCTGCAAATGAAGCTGTCATGAAAGCTTTTTCGATGGACAGTTCAACTAAAGATTTCCAGAGGATCATTTCAGACTACCGAGAAAAAATTATGATTAAGGTAGTAGGCCTATCAGGACAGGCCATGAAGGCTGAGTTCGGCAAAGTTCCAGCGAAATATGCCTTTGTATGCGGCGGAAGCGAAGGAAGGAGAGAGCAAACACTTTCCACTGATCAAGACAACCTCATAGTATTCGAGGATGAGGCTCTTTCCAACCCTTCCGCAGCCAAATACTTCGAGATTTTCAGCAAGAGGATTTCAGATGGGTTGGAGCAGGTTGGCATTGCTAAGTGTAAAGGCAATGTTATGGCGAGCAATGAGGAGTGGAGAAATAGCTTAGGCGGGTGGGCCAAACTGTTAACACGTATGAACCCGCGTGAACAAAGCGACGTATTGAAAATCTCAATACTTTTGGATGCTAGGCACATCGCCGGCGACATGGATATTGCGAGGAAATTCTTAGACAATACCCACGCATTCGTGAAGGAGCATCCGACTTTTGTTGATGAGATCGCTATTGCTGCAACGATTGCACCTGTCGCAATCGGGCTCTTTAATAGATTTAGAACAGAGAAATCCGGCCCACATAAGGACACGTTTGACATAAAATTGTCCGGTTTGACGCCGCTAGTTCTGAGCGTAACTGCATTCGCTGCAAAGCAAGGTACTAGAGCGACCAATACTGTGGAAAGAATAGTAGAGCTGACGCAGGAAAGGGTCATCGACCCTGAGTTTGCGAACCAGCTGGAAGAAACCTACTACAGCTTGACTAAACATAGGATCTTACATCAAATTGAATGCTTGAGGATAGGCGCGGACGTGAACAATTCAATTAACCCTTACAGACTCCCGGCGGAGCAGCAAATAGAACTGAAAAGCAGCCTTCGAACAGTGGAGAAACTGCAGAAGGCTCTGTACATTCAGTTTTCATATGCGGTTTTCGGGCGGTTTTAGCGTTTTCCTATTTAGCTTCCCCGAGAACTCTGATGATGTCGCCTCTGGTCACTATGCCGACCAATTTTCCACGGTCAACAACTGGAACTCTGTTGATCCTGTGCTTAACCATGAGTTGTGCAGCTGCCTCTATTCCGTCGATGGGGGAAACGGTTACAGCTTCTCTAGTCATAATCTCGGAGACTGGCTTCTTTCCAATTTCCCTAAGTTTGGCAAAGCCTTCGGGGCCTCCCTCCAGAATATGATAGGAGAAGGGTACTGCTCTCAGGATATCTGACTCTGCTACGACTCCGACCAGTTTATTCTCCTCAACCACAGGCATTCCAGTGATGTGCAAGTCCTTCAATCTCCGGACAACATCACAGATCTTGTCGTTCGGCTTGCAGGTGATTACCTTAGCATTCATGACTTCGCAGACTTTCATTGAAACGCCCAATTTTGACTTCGGTGAACTATTATAAAAGATTAGTAGAACTCTTCCTTGCTAACGCTTCACTGTACCTAACCAAGCCAACAAGCGCCTTAGCAGCCCTTTCAGGCGTCGGGTATACTGGCACATCAGCTAGTTCAAGTTCAACTTTCTCCTTTTTCCATACATTTGTGGGAGAAGGAAACGACCCAATAACAGTTTTCTCCTTTGCAAACTTCCGTAACAGTTTCCCTATCCCCCTTAGCAAGGGCTCGTTAGCTGAGGCATAGGCTGCACAAATGACTATTGCATCCACGTTTTCGTCACGTGAAACAACGTTTACCAATCTTTCGCATGTCTCTGAATCATGCCAAGCAGGTCCTAGATCGATTGGGTTCCTTCTCATAGCCACTGGTGGTAACAGCTTCTCAACAGCTTCCTGTGTTTCTTTCGAAAAACTTGTCAAGATCAGCCCATTGTCTTCGCACACGTCGCCTACAATTATTCCCGGGCCAGCCTGCCCGGAGAGGATTACAACTCTGTTGCCTGACGGTATTTTGCAGAGTGCGAGGGCTTTGGCGACATCGAATAGTTCTGTGCAAGAGTAGACTGTCACTACACCTGCCTGCTTCAGGGCTGAGTTGTAGATTTCATACTTGCCCGCAAGCGACCCGGTATGGGAGTAGGAAGCTTGGTTGCTAGCTGGGAATCTTCCGACTTTGTATGCCACCACAGGCTTTCGTGCAGTGACCTTGTCAGCTACGTCCACAAGCCTGCGCGCATCATCAACTCCCTCAATGTACATGGCAATGACTTTGGTCTCAGGGTCCTCTGCCATGTATTCCAACATGTCTGCGAAATCCATGTTACACCTGTTGCCAAGTCCTATGATTTTGCTGAAGCCTACGTTTCCGTGCATGGAGAGGTAGGCTGTGAGGTGGCTGACGCCTCCGCTTTGGCTGATCAGACCTATGCCACCCTTCTTCACCAGAGAAAACTCGGGAGTAAAAGATGCGTTTAGATTAGCATGTAGGTTAACCATGCCGAACGTGTTTGGCCCTATGATTTTCACTCCGGCTTCATTGGCTATTGCAGCAATCTCACTCTGAAGTTCGCTTCCAGACTTGTCTTCAATTTCTCTAAACCCAGCTGTAATCAAGACGATGCCTCTCACACCTTTCATTGCACACTCCTTGAATACTGAAGGCACAGACGTCGCAGGTACGGCTACTATGGCTAGGTCAACTCTGTCTGGGACAGCGGCTATTGAGGGATACGCCTTATATCCCCTGATTTCTAGGACTCCTGGATTAACTGGGAAAATTCTACCCCCGTATCCGCCATCTATTAAGCTCTTGAGGCAGTGATATCCAAGCTTCCTTGGGTTGGAAGAGGCGCCGACAACTGCGACTGAGCTTGGGTAGAAAATTGGTTCATATTCTTTGAGGATGGACATCACAGCCACTGCTTCGAAGGTGCGAGCTCAAATTATGCGTGGATTAAATAGAATTAAATATTCCTACTTGAATACTCGATCTCCAAATCAGGTTAGGTGCATCGGTTTGAAAGTCGCCATAGTTGGTGTTGGACAAACCAAATTCACAAGGGCTTGCGGTGTATCTGTCCGCGAACTTGCCTTTGAAGGATTTAGAGAAGCCATGGAGGATGCTGGGCTAACCTCGAAGAACATTGACGCATCAATCGTTTGCTCGGCTCCGGAATACGACAAGCAGAGAAGCCCTGCTGGCCTGATAGCTGAGTATCTAGGCCTGAACCCTCAACCCTCCTTTTACGCTGAATCCATCTGCTCCTCAAGCAGTACAGGTGTGAGGCTTGCATATGGCTTGATAAAATCAGGGTTGCACGACACGGTTGCCGTGATAGGCTTCCAAAAAATGTCCGAGTTGTCGTCTGCTGAAGTTCAAGAGAGGATGGGTAGGGGAGCAGACTTGATGTGGGAATCGCCTTTCGGAGTGATGATGCCTGCTGGATATGCCATGTATGCCCGTGCGCACATGCAGAAGTACGGCACTACAGAAGAACAGCTTGCAAAAGTGAAAGTCAAGAGTGGAAAATATGGCTTCCTGAACCCGAAAGCAATGTTCCAGCGCGAGGTCAGTCTGGAGGATGTTCTGAAGGCCAGAGTGATAGCTTCTCCTTTGAAAATGTTGGACTGCTGCGCGAATGCCGACGGTTCCTCATCCATAATCCTCGCAAGTGAGGAGAAGGCTAGAAAGATAACAGATACTCCGATTTGGGTTGTTGGGGTCGGTGCCGCAACAGACACCTTGACCACTACGGGGAGGTCAAATCTCACTGGGCTCAGCGCCGCAATTGAAGCAGCTGGGCAAGCCTACAGGATGGCTGGTGTTAAGCCGGAAGACATTGATGTAGCAGAAGTGCACGATTGCTTCACCATCGCGGAAATCTTGGCTTATGAGGCTTTAGGATTCTGCAAACCTGGGGGAGGGGGAAAACTGATTGAAGAGGGACAAACGTACTTTGGTGGAAAATTTCCCGTTAACATCGACGGCGGTTTGCTGTCGAAGGGCCATCCGATAGGCGCGACAGGAGGCTCTCAGATTCGAACCATCGTGCAGCAGCTTAGAGGCGAAGCTGGCAAGACGCAGGTTGATGGAGCGGAAATCGGCTTAGTGCATAACATCGGCGGCGTAGGACTATACGGGAACGTGACAATCCTCAGAAGGTGATCCATACGGGCTTCGAAAAGTTTGGAAAGGTCAGCTACACATCCGAGACAAACGTGAACGACTTCGTAAAGCATTTGGAACAGGGAAAGGTAATGGCTACGAAATGCAAGCAGTGCGGTAAAGTCTTTTTCCCACCTAGGGCAGATTGCAGCAGCTGCTTCTCAAAGAGTATGGATTGGAAAGAGTTGGGCAGCAGCTGGAAACTCGAAACCTACACCACAGCCCACTTCGGTCCCACAGGCTTCGAAGACGACGTGCCTTACACCCTAGCTCTTGCCCAAAACGAGCAAGGAGAGAAGGTGTTCGCCCGTCTCAGCAAGGGGATCAAGCCTGAAGAAACCAAGCTTGGAATGGAGTTGAAGCTCGCACCCGTGAAGCTGCCGAATGAGAAGCTTTCATATGAGTTTAGAAAAGCTTGAAAACATGAAGGAACTGATGGAGGCGAAACATCATGAGCAAGCAAGAGAAACTAAAGTTTGGGCTAGAGGGCCCTAACTATCCTTGGGACATTGTTAGCGAAGTGACAGTACTTGCGGAGCAATTGGGTTTTGACTCCAGCTGGATGCCGGACCACCTAGTAGCAACCGGAGTAAAAAGGTGGGACGCGCTTGAAGCATGGAGCACACTATGCGCCTTGGCAATGATCACGAAGAAGATTAAGCTTGCTACAGGCGTTAGCGATACATATCGGTATCACCCAGCTGTTCTCGCGCAGAAAGTTGCTACATGCGACGTAATCTCGAACGGCCGCACGATTTTAGGCATAGGAATAGGGGAAGCGATGAACCTTGTTCCATACGGAATACCTTACGATAAGCCTGTGGGGAGGACAGCTGAAGCAGTTCAGATAATAAAGAGGCTTTGGACAGAGGACTTCGTTGACTTTGAGGGAAAATACTACAAGCTCAAGAAAGCCTTCTTGCAGCCGAAACCAGCGGTTCCAGTATCCGAGAAAACATATAGGCCGACGGTGCCCATGTTCATTGCTGCGAGTTCACCGAAAACCTTGGAGCTAACGGCGAAATACGGTGATGGATGGCTGCCTGCCAACCTAGTTCCAAGTGAGTATAAGGAGCAGTTGACCAAACTCAGGCAAATGGCAAAGCAGTTTGGCAGGGATCCAATGGCTATAGAGCCAGCGCATTTCACGTACCTTGTGGTAGCCAAAGATCGTGATACAGCGAGAAAACTGGTCATGATGCCTGCGAAAATGATGTTGCTGTCTAGGCCGAGGATAATTGAACGCATAGGCTTCAAGCCTCCAACCTACGACTTCGAGATGACCTATAAACTCGTCTTCCCAGACTCTGGAGAACCTTGGCTTGCAAAGGCAAGGGAGGTTCCCGACGAATGGGTGGAAAAGTCCCCAATAATGTTCGGTTCGCCCGATGAAATTATCGGAAAATTCGAGAAATATGTTGAAGCAGGATGCCGCCACTTCGTAGTTAACTTTCAAGTCTCAGCTGGCGCACTAAAGGAAACTGTCAAACTGTTCGCAGACAAAGTCATACCACACTTCAAAGAATCCAAGAAGTAAAACCAAGGTACTTTTTTCAACAGACGATTTGCAACCTTTTTCTTTTTTCTCCCCGAAAGACTAACTCATTCGGCGCG
>CAZAQQ010000010.1:0-16947 GCA_964487485.1 uncultured Candidatus Bathyarchaeia archaeon
GAAGGCGACCGGTTCTTCCTCAAACTTGTAAACTGAAGTTTCAGCGGGAAGGTGACTTTTGATCTCGCTTTTCAATCCCTCTAAGCTAACTGAAACGTCGGCCGGAAACACTTTGATAGAAGCTAAAACCTTCGCCAATTTACCTAATCAAATCCTAAGGCCCTGTAAATCCGCATTTCGCGCACTTAAACTGCCTGCCGAACAGCCTGCATTTTTCACATCGCCAAATTACTACTTCGCCGCAGCTTGGACATGGAAAACTAACTGCGCCCTCACCGGGCAGAATCATTCTGTTACAGCAGGTGCAACTCGGCATTTTGACAGTTTTCACTTCGCTCACTGGCGACGCCTCATAGTGGCAACGATCTACAAGCCCCTGTATATATCTGTTGCTAGATTTAGGAGAGGAAGAGAATTTGGAGTTAAACTCGCAAATAAAAAAAGTCTTCTGAAATTGATTTGGCCGCAGACTGGAGGGGGAGACACCCTATCTTTTCGTAGATTCAAAGAGATTGTTGATTGTCAATGCGGGCATGGGCAGATCCTTCATCGTTACCAAGCCAGGATGAGCTGCCATCACCCTCGGAATTGAGTTTACAACGATTGCTGCTGTGGCGATGTCGCCGTGAATTCCGCCTCGTATTGTTAGGTCAATGTTTGGGGTACCCTCTATTGCTATGGAATCCCTAGGGTCTTTTGCGCCTACATACATTTGAAGGTCTAGTGTGATCAATTCCTCACCTTCCTTTACTCCGCGGCCAATCTGCCTAATGCCTGCAACCGTGCCTGCCTTAAGCTCGAAGAACTCTGTTCTCATGTTCTCTTTAGCTATCACAGGATCTGTCTTCTGCTCCACCTTCTCCAATTTCCATCCGAGACTTCCGGCTATCATGTCTATGGATTCTAAAAGTCCTACGTGACCTAGGGTGCCGCTAACAACTTTCTCCTTGAAGCTCTCAACATCAAGCCCAGCTCCGACCTTTCTCTGCAATGGAAGTCTACGCGTTGACGCATCTACAATTCTAGTTGCCTTAACTCTTCTGATGTGGCTGCATACTCCGGTTAAAGCTACGACCAAAGCATCCATTACGAAACCCGGGTTCACTCCCGCGCCCAACACCGTGACTCCATGCTTTCGGGCAGTCTGATCGATTTCTTCAGCAACCTCCGGGTGCCGGGAATATGGATAGGCAAGTTCTTCAGCAGTCGATATTACATTCATTTCAGCTTCTACGGCTCTGGTTATTTGAGGGTACACATCTTTCAAAAAAGAACTCGTTGAATGAAGTACAATGTCAGCTCTAGTTTTCGAAAATAAGTAGTTGGGGTCGTTGGACACTGTGATGCCCAATTTTCGGCCGACACTCACTACTTCCCCTAGATCCTTGCCAATCTTCTGCTCAGAGACATCTAGGGCGCCCACTATCTCCATTTCTCCCCTTTCCAAAAGAAGCTTTACGATGGAGCTTCCAATAGAGCCCACACCATATTGAATCACTCTCAGTCTTTGAGCCATACCTTCACCGTCGTGTCGGATTCATTGCCTCTACTCACCTATCAAAAGCATATGAAGCTCACTGCGTCTCTCAGCACATAGAAAATAAGAGAGATATTAATGCGTGAATGCATCCTTGAGGAAGTCTCCCGCTAGAAATGGAAGTATCTTCATGATTAAGCCTTTCTTGGCAAGCCTTCTTAGAACTCCGCTTTGAAAATCCATGTCTCCGAAGCTGGAAATTTCCTCAGCTAATCTTTCTTTAATAATTATTTTGAAAATTCTGTCCAAAGTGTTGTCCGAAAGCTTGTTGAAGAACCTCCTAGCAACAAGCATTGTGGAAAACTCCCTTCCTAAGGCCCCTCGCCATTTCCTTTCGTACAATTTGTTTAGAGCCCTTGACGATGTGTCTCTAGTTCTGATAGCCTCAGCAGCTGCTTCCCCAGAAATGATTGCGCACATGCCTCCCATAATAACCCCACCGCCAGTGGTCGGCTTGGTTTGTCCAGCCGCATCACCAACGACCATGAATCCATTTGAACAAGTCTCCTTTATGGGTCCGCCAGTGATTACAGCGCCCGAGGTTACAGCGCAAAGATTCGCTCCGGCAAAGTTCTCTTCAACAAACCTCTCCAGTAAGAACCGAACATTACCATGATTACAAGCCAGTCCCACCCTGACTGAGTCAGATCCAGTGGGGATGGCCCATGCGAAAAACCCTGGCGCATACTTCTTCCCAACAAAAACCTGAACAAAGTCTTTGTCAATGTTCACATTGGCTAACTCAAATTGCATTGCTGGACAGATGGAGGCTTTATCCACCGCGGCCAATCCAGCTTCGCCTACGAACTGACTTCTCACGCCTTCGGCATCCACAACTACTGATGAAGCATAGAGGCTGCCAGAGTCATCTTTGACACCGCTGATTCTATTGTTCGAATGAAGAAGTTTCCTGACCCGCATACCCAGAAGCAGCTCTACTCCATCATTGATTGCTTGGCGACTGAGATGCTGATCGAATCTTACCCTATCTAGAACGAATGCGATGGAATTTCGTGCCTCAATCTCAAAAGTTAGGCCTGAAGGCGAGCTAAACCTAGCTCCCTTCACCTCGTTTTGAACAAATTCGCTGAGAGGCTCTAATCCTATCGCGCTCAATCCCTTTACGCTTACTAAGCCTGCACAATGTGATGGAATTCCAACTTGAGAATGCTCTTCTAGAACTATAACATCCAAGCCCTTCAGGCTAGCTGTCTTCGCTGATAATAGACCGGCTGGACCTCCGCCGACGACAGCGACGTCGCACTTTGCTTCCATCAGATCTACGCCTTTTGAACCTCCATGTGTACGAAACAGTCGTTAGCGATTTCACTTGATTTCATAGCTTACCTCTTTCTTTGGAATTTCCACATCTACTAGATTCGAAACAAACCTACCGAATAGTTCAGGGTGATCTGTATGTATTGGAAAGACTTTTTTCGGCTTAACTTCCGAAATTATCCGCTTCAATTCATTCGGCATCACGTGGCCTGAGCAGTGTATGTGATGCATGGGTAAACCGAAGTGATCCAGCCAATTTATGAATTTGTCAAACTCCACTTCCTGTTCTTCATTAAAGGGCTCCGAGCCTGAAAGAATGAAGTTGCTTCCAGGCTCAGGCTTAAGTTCAACCAGTTCTTTTAGGTCATAGAACGAGCAGACTAGAATCAATTTTTCCTGCAACCCCCTGACTTCAGAAGCTTCTTTCACATTTTCATATGCCAAGATTTCCCGCTCCCAGTTATAGTACCTCTTCTTCATCCTTTGGTAGATCAAAATATTCTCATCAGTCCTAATGTCAGGCACATCAAGGCCTCTGATTTTCTTCAGCTCGGTGAACAGATACGCTTGCTTCAATGAAATTGCCAAGTCTCTGCCGCTACCTCTGGCAACTTCATAGAAAGTTCTAAATCTGTCCACATCGACATAGGAGAAATCGGCCAGAACAATTTTAGACGTCCCTGAAACCACCTTGTCAACCTTCATTTTCACTTCTCTCTCAGTGGACACGTCGGCACCCATTAGGTTCGTAGCCTCGAAAATCGCGATCTCAGGCTTTGCCTCCGCCATCTTCCTTGCGAAGTCCAACGTCATTTGAGGCTTTGTGCCGTGTACGCGAAAGTCTCCTGAATAGGCGATAGCCCCAGCCGAAGTGTAGATTATGTAACCATACGAGCCCGGGACACTGTGGTCTACGTGAATAGGTTCGATTTCTAGAGAGCCGATTTTAGTTTTTTGGCCTGTCCGAAAAGTTTTGAGTTCTAGACCTAGCATATCCGTTTCAAAGCTCCTAGGACGTATCTCTGCGAGAGACCGCAGAATTATCGCAGTTGCTTCGCCGCAATGGACTGGGATCATTCTGTTTAGAAGGGATATGTAGAGGGAGTGATCCGCATGAGAGTGAGACAGAAACACGGCTTCAATCGAAGGAGAAGAATGATCAAAACTGTAGACGCCTTCTAGTTGGGGAAGAATTCCAAGCTCAAGCAGGCCTTTTTCGTCTCTTGGTGAGAGCCAAGGTTCAGAATAGAATTTTCTTCTCTCTGAAAAACTCATTCCAAAGTCTAGGAATATCGCAGTATCTTGATCTTGTAGTAGTATCTTGTTACCTCCAATTTCATTCACCCCGCCGTAGAAGGTTAGCCTAACAACCACTACAGGCCATCTCTAGGTTTCCTATGCTCATATGTCCATATTTCGTTTTTGTTCCTTGAGGATTAGAAGGCTTGAAGGTTGAAGAAGGAACGATTTGTTGAGTAGAATTAGCCTTCCTATTCCTGTATAGGTTTCGTTCCTTCATTTAGCTTAACTATTTCTTTTCAAATTCCATTCTAAGCGTTAAACCTCGTATTTCCTTCGCTAGCCTTTTCGTTATCTCAAAGTCTATCGGCACACGTCTAGGTTTTCTACCGTGCAGTATCACTTTCGTCTCAGTAGTTCCATCTGGCAGCCAAATTGTGTTTATTGTGAAAATTGAAAGCGGGCTGAATAGTTCTTCCAGAAATTCTCTATCGTCTCCGCCGTAGCCTATAATCCTAATTTTCCTACCTGTCTTGTCACTGATGGCTCTAATTATTTTTCCGCCGTAGCCAAGCACCCGGCCCATGTCGCGCTTATCGACAAGAATTGCGAGAGTGTTATCAGCTTCAACAGCCTTATGGAAGAAAGCGTCTTGGAGGGAAGGGTAGTCCTTTTCAAGTTCAGATAATAGCTTAATTATTTCTATGTCTAACTCCGTTACTTGCTTTTTCCTAAGCTTCTCCTCGCATTTTGAGCAGAGGATACCGCTCTTCACGCAGAAACTGCACAGTATTGTCCTTACCAAAACTTCCTTCCCCTGTAAAGATAGAGGGAGAGGGAAACGGGTACAAGGTCATCGCCATATTCACTTCCCCATTGGCGACTGATTATACGCTAATCCCAACCACTTAACAGAATTACACCGATAAATGCATTACGGTGAACACTTCCGAAAACTTGTTGAATACATTTTTTTTCTCGCATAAATCGAATTGAAGTAAACATTATTATATTTTCGAGTCCAAATCAGGCTGAATGGAACTCACGGGTCCGTTGAGCATGGAGCCGTGGAAGCAGCATTGTTCACCTATCATTGAAAGACCTAAATTGGATTGGTTTAGATTTTCATGAAGCTTTTTGAATACGAGGCCAAATCGATAGCCTTGAAATTTGGCATAGCTGTACCTCTAGGTTACGTGGCTTCAACACCTGAGGAAGTAAAGGAAGCATTTTTGAAAATTGGGAAAACCGCTGTTCTCAAAGCTCAGGTCTTGGTGGCAGGTAGAGGAAAGGCGGGAGGGATAATGTTTGCGTCCTCGTCCGACGAAGCCTACAAGGCAGCTGAAACAATGCTTGGGTCTAGGGTGAAAGATGAAAAAGTGTTTAGGCTTCTCGTCGAGGAAAAAATCCAAGCCAAGAAAGAGTTGTATGTTGCTCTGCTTGTAAATCGGTCTGAGTGTTGCTACACAGTTTTGGCTTCAACTGAAGGCGGCGTGGACATAGAAGAAGTTGCGGAAAAGACGCCGGGCAAAATAGTTAGACGTAGTTTGGATCCTCTTTTTGGTCTTCGCGAAAACGAGAGCCTAGAAACAGCAAGTAAACTAGGTTACAGCGGAAAACAACTGTCAGACTTGGCGGGGATAGTTGCGAAGGTATATGAAGTAGCCATTGCTTACGACGGAGAGTTGGTCGAAATCAACCCACTGATGGAGACCCTAGACGGAAAATTTGTAGCAGCAGATTTTCGAATGATCATTGATGATAACTCGCTGTTTAGGCATCCTGAACTAGTAGAAGCCAAGGAGTCTGAGCTAGAACTAACACCTTCTGAAGCAAAAGCGAGAGAGAGAGGAATATCGTACGTTGAACTAGACGGTGATATTGGCGTAATAGGTAATGGTGCAGGTCTTGTTATGGCGACATTGGACATGATAGACTATTGCAAGGGGAAGCCGGCTAACTTCTGCGACATAGGTGGAGGTGCAAGTTCTGATAGAATGGCTTCGGCCTTGGAAATCTTGTTGTCAAATGAGAAGGTGCAGGTAATACTCATCAATATTCTGGGCGGGATAACAAGGTGCGACGAGGTTGCAAGAGGAATTCTGGATGTATCCAGTAGAATAGGGGTGAAGAAGCCGATGGTTGTTAGAATGGTTGGAACGATGGAAGCCGAGGGAAGAAAGCTACTCTCAGAGGCCAGCATTCCCTATCTGGACAGTATGGAAGAAGCTGCAGGTCAAGCCGTTAGGTTAGCCTTGGAGAAAAGCTAGATGGGGATTCTTGCAGACAAGAATACGAGAGCGATTGTGCAAGGAATAACAGGATCTCAAGGCCGCTTTCATACAGGGCTCATGCTGGAATATGGTGCCAGAATTGTTGCTGGTGTAACTCCTGGAAGGGGTGGGATGAAGGTTAACGGCGTTCCTGTGTATGACACGGTGAAAGAGGCCTTAGATGAAAATGAGGCAGAAGCTTCAATAATCTTTGTTCCAGCACCCTCCGCAAAGGATGCAGCCCTAGAGGCATTAGACGCTAAGCTCAACCCCATCGTTATCATAACAGAGGGAATTCCTGTAAGAGATTCGATGGAGATTATTGCCCATGCCAGAAATGCGGATGTTGCCGTCATAGGCCCGAATACACCGGGCATAATAACTCCAGAAGAATGTAAGTTAGGCATAATGCCAAGTCACGTTTTTAAGAAGGGAAAAATCGGAATAGCATCCAGAAGTGGAACTTTGACTTATGAAGTGGCTTCCGGCATAACGAAATGCGGGTTAGGTCAATCTACCTGTATTGGGTTGGGCGGAGATCCGCTGGTCGGTTTGAGCTTCATAGATGTGTTAGAAATGTTTGATGAAGACGAAGAAACAGAGGCTGTGGTACTCATCGGAGAAATAGGAGGAAGCCTAGAAGAACTTGCAGCAGACTATGTGAAAGATTTCAGCTACCCAAAGCCAATAGCCGCCTACATAGCTGGACGTACAGCCCCCATTGGCAAACGCATGGGCCACGCAGGCGCCATAGTCCTCGGCAAGACTGGGACAGCTCAAAGCAAGATCAACGCACTACGAGATGCAGGTGTGTACGTGGCGGAAAAACCATCAGATATTTCAAATCACCTGTTAAAGGCCGTTGGAAAGTGAAGGTTTGGAGATTCCGTCTTGAACCTCGATCCTCTTGAAGAATGGCGTAGAACTCATTACTCAAACATGATTACTCCTGAACAGGACGGACAGCAAGTTACAGTTTTCGGCTGGGTGGAAGACATACGTGACTTGGGTGGAGTGGTGTTCATAGTCCTGCGAGACAAAGAAGGGCTTATACAAGTGACTGTTCCACGCAAGAAGATGCCGCTGGATGTTGTTCAGAAAATAGAACTCATCGGAAAACAGTTCGTCCTCGGCATCCGTGGAAAAGTGAAGGCAGCAAAGGAAGCGCCCCGAGGCGTCGAGGTAATTCCAACCCAAGTGAAGATTTTAGCCACAGCAACCTATCCGCTCCCGTTAGATCCAACTGGCCGAGTTCCAGCAAACATAGATGTCAGACTAGATTCAAGAGCTTTAGACCTACGCAGACCTGAATGCAGAGCCATTTTCAGGATTAGACACGAAGCTGTTGGACAAATTCGCGAGTTTCTAAGCAACATAGGATACGTGGAGGTTCACACTCCAAGGATCATCGTAACAGCTACTGAGGGAGGCTCTGCCCTATTTCCCGTGGAATATTTCGATAACAAGGCTTTCCTAGCGCAAAGCCCGCAACTTTACAAGGAGCAACTGATAACAATCTTCGAGAAAGTTTTTGAAGTGGGAACATTTTTCAGAGCTGAGGAATCCCATACTAGACGTCACATAAACGAATTCGTCTCCATAGACATAGAAGAAGCCTTCGTAACAATGGAAGACGTAATGAAGACCCTTGAGGCTCTAATTCACGACACCGTAAGCCATGTGGCAGACATATGCAAAACAGAGTTGAAGATGCTCAATGTTGAACTGAAGACTCCACAGTTGCCCTTCAAACGATACACCTACGACTACATTTTAAAGGAACTTCGAGAAAAAGGATTAGAAATAAAATGGGGCGAAGACATTCCCACACCATCCTACCGGGAGCTTGAAAGACTGCATGAAGAAGAGTATTATTTCATCGTAGACTGGCCGACTAAGGGAAAACCCTTCTACATTAAGCCAAAGACAGATAACCCAGAAATCTGCTACGCATTCGACCTAATGTGTGGATGGATAGAAATAGCTTCAGGCGGATCACGCGTAGACTCCAAAGAGGTTTTGATCAGTAGACTAAGGGAACAGAACCTCAACCCTGAATCCTTCAAGTTTCACCTTAACCTCTTCGACTACGGGTTTCCACCTCACGCCGGTTGGGCAGTCGGGCTTGAAAGACTATTGATGGCCCTTGTCAAGAGAGAGAATGTAAGAGAAGTTGTACTATTTCCAAGGGACCGCTTCAGACTCACGCCTTGATTCAGCCTAGAAGACTGGGCTAGGCTAGTTTGCTTCCAAAGCTACAGGAGCTGAAACTATTTCGCTCCCAGCTCACGTTTCTTCCATCTTAGATTTTCGCTACGACACTTTCTGCAGCGACCTGCTGCTGAAGGATTTCTAGCCCCGCAATTTCTGCAAACCTTATAGAATAGTCTATGTCTTTGAGCTAACTCCTTCTTCAGCGGATCTGTAATGGGCATTTTGGAAATCTACCTTCACCGATTCTTCCTATGAGGCCAAGATATATCTTTTGGTTCCAACCACGCCAATGAATGGATGTCTTGACTTGGAAGAGGATTTAGCTAAACTTCAAGCAAAGATAAGAAGCTGCCGCAGATGTGAACTAGCCCTATCCAGGAGGAATGCTGTCCTAGGAGAGGGACCTCACCACGCAAAGATCATGATCGTGGGCGAAGCCCCAGGAGAACAGGAGGATTTGCTAGGGAAACCTTTCGTTGGCGCAGCTGGACATTTCCTAAACAACCTGTTAGAGTCAGTGAACCTTGCTCGAAAACATGTTTTCATCACTAACGTAGTCAAATGCCGACCGCCAAGCAACAGACCGCCGAGAAAGAGAGAAATCGCCGCCTGCAACCCGTATTTGCTGAAGCAAATCACCCTTATCAAGCCTAGAATAATATGCCCTATGGGAAACTTCGCAATCAAAACCTTGACGCATAAAAGCATGCCCGTCTCAAAAGTGCATGGTATTCCCGAAAAGAAAGACGAAGTGCTATTCTTCCCTACGTATCATCCCGCCGCAGCCCTATACGATGTCAAGCTTAAGGAAGTCTTGTTCCAAGACTTTGCAAAACTCAAGCATCTGCTTTAGTAGGCATTACTACGCATCGAGTAAACCTAGCAGAGACAAGATCCTGTCAAGGCAACGAAATTCCTTTAAGATGAAAACTGCATTCTTCCTCCAGAGAAGTTCTCGGGCCGGTCGTTCAGCTTGGTTAGGACGCTGCGTTCACACCGCAGAGGTCGAGGGTTCAAGTCCCTTCCGGCCCACTATAGCTTTTTTGGAGCTGCCATAAGCCAGCGCAACCGTCGCCCAGAACCGTCCTGTTTTCACCTGAAACTGCAATAACATCATAGTAGCGGTTCTCATACTGTCATGACGTGGCGAATCGATGCCTAGGTTGTAGAGGACAGTTCCATGCGGTGTATCAATGGCAAGTTTTGGAAAGTGAATTTGATGCCTCCACTTATCAATGTGTCTTTGCCTTAAGCATGGCTGAAGTTCCAGCGCCCTTATTACCCAGCCCTTATATAACGCTCGAAGGGATACTCTGGCATAGGTTGCCGTGATCTAGGTATGTCTGCTGAAACCATCGTGGAGGAGCTTAGGGAGATAAAGAGAAAGGTTGAGAGTATCGAGGAGAGAATGATCACCAAAGACGAACTCGAGTCCTTAATGGAAACCATTGAACTACTGGTAGAGAATCCGGCGATCCTGAAGGAGATAGATGAGGCTATTGAAGAATATAGAAAAGGGCAGTACCATACCTGTGAGGAAGTTTTCGGTAATCTTCAGTCGAAGAGCAAAGAAGTTCATTGACGGACTAGCCGAAACAGAGAAGATGAAGATCAGTGAACGTGTGCATGAGTTGGCGCAGGCCCCCTATGGGGCTGGCAAGCGACTAGTTGGTGAGTTTAAGGCTAGGAACGTTTGGAGTACCAGAGTGGGGAACTATCGGCTTCTATATGTGATCTTTGAGGCGGAGAAGACTGTGTTGGTGGCAAGGGTAGATCTAAGAAAGAGAGCTTACAGGCCGATGTAAGTTGCCGTTGCTCTACTAGGAAACCCTCACATCAGCAATAGAGTGCCGCTGGAAAAGTAGCCAAAAATGATGTAAAAGACCTTCCAGTCACTAGCCAGATAAGGTTAGACCTAAACCCTTTGCGGTATGAGTATCCTCCGGCCCACTCTCTTCAGTTCTTTAAGAACTGCCATGTATTCTCCGCTTGACTTCTCCTCAGGCAGGGCAACTTCGTCTACGATTAGAGATGCTTATGGCTTTGGCGTTATTCTTGTTAGGGCTATTCAAAATTGTTTGTCACTAATAAAAAGGGCAGTTGTACGTTGATAGCTATATGACTCTTGAACATAGGAGAGCTAGCGCCTCTTAGTAATGTGGACCAACCCTTCAGTGGCGTCTACCTTGACATAGTCTCCCGTGCTTATCGCTTCTAGGGGGGATTTCTCAAGCTTGTCGACGAGTGGAATTCCACCCATAATGGCCCCGACCGCTACAATAGTTTCCGTTTCGACGTTAATCATAGCCTTAGGGGCTGTTCCAAGAACAGCTAATTGGTATATGCTGAATGAACCTCCCGTGCTTCCCTTACCTGAGGGGAAGACTAGGATTTTATCTTTGATAGACTTCCCATTCAATTCATGGTCTCTTTCAACGATTATTCCGGTCGCAGGCTCCACGCCAAAGTTGAACCCTATTCTATCTTTTGTAACAAGCGCTTCCCCCTCGGCTTTCCCCCTTGATATAACTCTACCCCTAAGCACTATGCTCATGTTCAGTCCCACTTTCCCTTAATTGAAGCCTCTATACATTTTTCAACGCTACCATACCAAACCTTCAATTTGTTTGTTCCAGGCGCATAGAACGCCAACTTCGCTGAGTCAGTTGCAGCTGTTTCCAAGCCTAGAGCTTCTATTGGTCCTAGTACTGTACACATATCGGCGGTTACTACTCCCCCAGCTTTCTCTATTGTCTGCGTGAGGCCTGTTTTTTCACAGAAGGCTTTTATGGGTACAGAAGTATGTATCCATAGCCTTACTCCTTTGCTTACCTGTTTACCCCTCAGCAGATCCGCTATTTGCTTTATCTGCCTTATGGAACAATGTGGGCAACCGATGGCAACATATTCGACTTTACTACTAGCCGCGGAGGTAAGTTGTTCATAGGCTGTACGCATTTCTTCGTTTCCGATCTGAATCCTTTCTTTCGGCTTCGCATCGCCAAAGGCTTTTTCCAAGGTATGTGCTTCCGGGGTGATGCCCACTGCGTGGAACATTGCAACAGCACCGGAACTCGCGAGTCCGGCTCCCAACGCTACTAGGCCTTCTATCGGTGCATTCTTGGATATGCCATCGAAAACCGGAATATGTTCACCTATCATTCTTCCCACGTAAGCTCCAAGTGCTCCGTAGTCGCTGATGCTTTTCAATTCAGCATTTACCTCGAAGAAGTGTGTTCCAACCCTATTCTGATCGAGGTGGTATCCGTAGAGGGGGGTAAGCCCAGTCAGTGCGGAGGCAAGTGCGCTGGGCCCACCTTCCCTGTTATCTCTCGCCCCAATAACTGAATTTAGGAAAACGACGGCGGACGACTCAGCACATGCGACATGTTCCCAGAGCCTGGGGAGGATTCCGTGATAGTATGGCGTGCAAGAGCAGGATCCGAGACAGCCCATCTTCTCGTAGGCGCTCAAGATTCTCAGCTGTTTCTCAGCCCAATATCTCGGCAGTCCAAGTTCTCTCCATCTACTTCTATCTACGCCAATCACGTTCACAGTTGTGGGGATTTGAACCGAAGCACCTATTGCCACTAGATCTTCAACATATTTCAGACCAGCGTCGCCATGAGTCTTGTACGACAGACCAGCAATATGTGCACTCTCAACTCTGATGAGTCTTTCAGCGTTATATATATCGCCGAGTGCTACTAGGATCTCCATCGCTTTTCTGACAGATTCTCCGACTTCACCTTTGTACATTTTTTCTTCCTTTTCATTTAGATACAAATTGACCCTCCCCCTAGAAGTTCTACATGTGGTTATGCGGGTTATCTATTTTTCCTGAGACAAATCATTCGCCGAATCTTTTTTGTGGGAATGTGTATCTTTCGCCACCGAAGAACCTGCTGTTATCCATGAAAACGATTGTTCTCCTACCCGACCCTATCTGAGAATGAGATACATGTCATAGAGCCCTTAAATGCCTCGGAGGCGCGGCCAAAAGCAAGCGTCAACTCGCGCATCTAGCGGACTTCAAGGGACGTGAGAAGATGTTTTAGGTCGTAAATCGACTAGTAGGGGAAGTCTGCGTTAAGACTAGGGTGGGGAGCGCAGTTGTCGTTTTTAATAACATTAGCAATCTATGTACTAGGGAATGAACAGCCGCTTAGGCGAGGTTGATTTGCATGCAGATACATGAAGCATTTTGTACGGATGTTTTGGTTATAGGTGGTGGAGGAGCGGGAGCTAGGGCTGCTATTGAAGCAAGTAGGTATGGTGTCGATGTTACTTTAGTTGCTGATTGCCTTTTCGGGAAAGGGGGATTAACGGTAACAGGTATGGGCGGTTTCAACGTTGCGCTAGGTAATGTTGATCGTGGGGACAATTGGGAAGTTCATTTCAACGATACAGTGAGGGGAGGGTTCTTTCTCAACAACCAAAAGCTTGCTGAAATACTTGTCAAGGAAGCTCCGGACAGAATCTATGACCTTGAAGATTTTGGGATGACTTTCAACCGAACTGAGGAGGGTAAGATTGGTCAAAGAATTGAAAGCGGTTCCACATACCATAGGACTTGCCTATCAGAAGATAGAACAGGCCATGAAATGATGAGCACCTTAGTAAACGAAGTATTGCGCAGAGATGTGAGAATATTCGAAGAAACTTTTGTTTCAGGTCTTCTTACAAATAATGGCCAGATAGCTGGAGCAGTTAGCCTTGACTTCAAACATGGAAACATCATCCTGTTCAGAGCTGGTGCAGTTGTGATTGCGACCGGAGGAAGCGGTCGACTATTCAGAGTTACAAGTAACCCAGTCGAGTCAATTGGTGCAGGCATGGCGATGGCGTTTCAAGCCGGCGCAGAGTTAATTGACATGGAAATGACGCAGTTTCATCCCACTGGAATGGTGTATCCTGAGTCCGCTAAGGGGATTCTGGTTTCTGAGGGTGTAAGAGGTGACGGAGGAATTCTGCTTAACAATAACAAGGAAAGATTCATGACTAGATATGATCCCAAGAAAATGGAGCTATCTACTCGGGACGTAGTTTCCCGCGCAATTCATACCGAGATAAAAGAGGGAAGAGGCACAGAGCATGGTGGAGTTTATCTCGATATATCACACGTTCCGGCCAGTGAGATTGAAAGAAAGCTGCCGACGATGTTAGCACAACTACTTAGAGCAGGTGTCGACATCAGGAAGGAACCCATGGAAGTGGCTCCAACCGGACACTTTCATTGCGGAGGTGTGAAGATTGATGAAAAAACTCGAAGCAGCGTGCCAGGCCTATTCGCATGTGGCGAAGGGGCAGGAGGTGTCCATGGAGCCAATAGGTTAGGCGCAAACTCTTTTCCGACTTTGCAGGTTTTTGGAGCAAGAGCAGGAAAGTTTGCTGCAGAACATGCTACGAGGAATGGTAAGCGTGAGGTAGACTACAATCAAGTTGAAAGAGAGTGTGAGAAGATACTGCAACCAATCAAGCAGGATAAAGGGGTTAGCCCAATCCTCGTAAGGAAAAAGATACAGAGTTTGATGCAAGACAATGTCGGCATAGTAAGAAATAGACAAGGCCTTGAAAGTGCTATTCATCAGCTAAAAGAGATCAAGGCGAAAGAAGTTCCGAAGCTATACGTGAAAAATCACCACAATAAGTATGATCTTGAGTGGATTGAGGCGCTAAGGGTTCAAAAGATGGTTGAACTGGGATTGATCATCGCGAAGGCAGCTCTCCTCCGCACCGAGTCACGTGGGGTTCACTTCAGAGAAGATTATCCCCAAAGTGACAATGGAAATTGGCTAAAGAACATCATTGTGAAGTTGGAAAATGGGGAGGTTTCGTTAAGGTCTCAGCCAATTGTGATCACGCTGCTTAGGCCTAACTGAAAGCACCGAGGTGATGTTAATTGGCGTTTGACAAGATTACTGTCAAGGTCTTTAGATATAATCCTCTTCAAGATGTTTCGCCAAGGTATGATGTCTTTAAGGTTCCCTACGCAAAGGGCACGAAGGTTCTAGATTCGCTAATCTACATCTACGAGAACCTTGATAGTTCCTTAGCGTTTAGATGGTCATGTAAGAACGTACAATGTGGGTCTTGCGCAGTCCTAGTGAATGGCAAACCTTTCCTAGCTTGCGAAAAAGAACCCCCTGAAAATGCTGTGCTAGAGCCTCTCTCGGGATTTCCAGTAGTGAGGGATCTCGTAGTTGACTTTGAAGAGTTTGATGAGAGAAAGCGGAGGATACGTCCCTACCCAGAAATGATTGCCCCTGTGCTCAGACCTATAATACGAAAGCAGGAGGAAGCTACACGTATCCTAGGGCTCAGTAAATGTATTGAATGTAGAATCTGCCATCCAGTATGTCCATCATATGAAGTTTCCGCGGAATTTGCTGGGCCTTCACTAATGTGTAAATTGGCGGCCCTTGAGTGTGACGAACGTGATAAGGGTGATAGAGTTACATTATCAGTCTTGGAAGGCCTCTACGACTGCACTTTATGTCACGCTTGCTCAGAGGCATGTCCTAAGGATATTGATCTTCAATATCAGGTTCTTGAGAGACTGAGGCAATTAGCAGTGACTAAAGGTGTTGGACCATTACCTCCACAAAAAGAATTAGCAGATAAAGTTGCCAAAACTGGATGGATACTTTCAGGGCATGGCAAACCTTTGATTGCAGAAATTCCAGAGACATTCGGCTCATCTAATGAGAGGGTAGGCATCTTCCTAGGATGCATGATAAACCTGAAAATGCAGGATACTGGAAGGGCACTTTACAATGTCCTAAGGCAAAACTCTCTTGAAGCAATAACACCCCATGATCAAGTATGCTGCGGATATCCGTTGTTGAAGACGGGTCAAGTTGAATTTGCCAAGAACCATTTGATCAAGCGAAATATCGAAGCCTTTGAAAGACATGAAATTGATACGGTTATCACGGCTTGTGCATGCTGTGGCATAACTTTGAAAACTGACTACCCACGCCTATCCCTAGAAATTCTAGGACGAGAACCTAAGTTCCAAGTGATGGATATGTCGGAGTTTCTTACAAATGAGATTAAGCTGAACAGGAAAGACATGTCGCAAATAAGCATGAAAGTCACATTACACGACCCATGCAATCTGAGGAGAGGGCAAAAGATCTTTGAGGAGCCAAGAAAGATTCTCACATCCATTCCCGGCCTAAAGTTACTTGAGATGAAAGATTCAGACAAGTGCTGCGGCGCAGGTGGCGGAGTAATGTTTGGAAAACAGAATATAGCAGATGTGATTGGCGCAAAAAAAGTTCGTTCAATCACTGAAACTAAAACTGACGCTGCAACTACCTCATGCCCGTTCTGCATAGAACAAATCTCTCAATCCGCTAAGAACCTTGGAATGGAAAAATTTACGGTCTTACATATAGCAGACATCCTCAGCAAAGCATACTCAAGAAGATAATGAGACCTTCAATGCATTGGGGACTTCAACCCATCTGCATCTGTCCCTTCCGGCCCACTCCTATTTGGAAAAAATATTCAAGTAGACTAAATTAAGCAGCTTAAAGCTGAACAACTTGAAGCAAGCGAAAATCATATAGAGTCGAAAGGCGACTATGACAGTGGTGTCTCTAGCTGAGGTTGAATCACGCAACCATTTTATCACTAATGCTGATCTGCTTCACCCTCCCGCTGTTCGTTGATATGGGGTGGTCTGTAGACTCGCCTTACTTCCGGTGGGTAGATATTCCACAAGTTAAAGGTAGTGACAGTTGGCAACTGGTGAGAACGGCTTTGGCACCAGCGCCTCTGAAACCTGACTCCCCTGTATACGCTCGTACGGTTTCTAGACTTGGAGATCCTAATTTCTATATGAAAGGAGATGGTGTTGAGGTTGATCTTATCGCAGAACCTCCATACTATTTGATTCCTTACTTACTCAAAGAATTTCCAATAGTTTTCAAGGTCTTAGTAAACGACGAGGTCACCTGCCTCCAGGCTGGGAATCCAATTAGGCTGACCCTCGCATTAGAGCAGATGAAATGCAAGTTAGGGGATCGTATCGAATTCCAGGTTTGGAATGCTGCGGGGCCACTGATTCAGCTTAAGGTCAGTGGAAACATCAAAATAACTTCACGAAACCAGTAGCCTCATCACCATGCTTGGTGCGCCCGTAGACAAAAATCTCGTTCGAGTAAGGAATATGCTGCGATAAGAGGTTTTCCGTAGATATTTTTTGGGATTTTTCTCAATTGGTCAGCTTTTTCAACTTGATTTTATGGGTATGTATGTGTCTCCATTGCAGATTATTCCGCCAGATGTCTATCGGTTGCCTTCTTTGCTTATGTGCCTTGAGCCATCGCATCTACCTTCCAGCTTTGGTTCGGTATTCTTGAATGCCACTATAGGTACTTTTATTAGGGTCAGTGT
>CAZAQQ010000011.1:0-13944 GCA_964487485.1 uncultured Candidatus Bathyarchaeia archaeon
ACATAGGTAAAGGTCAGATTGCTTATTTCGACGATTGCCAATGGTTGCCCTCTCAAAACTTCGAGATCTACAAGTTGCTCTTGGTCTTAGGCATTTCCCCTGTTTGCAATCTGAGTAAAAAATTAATCTTAAAAAGCTTTTATTGCCCGCGATAAGGGTTTCCTGAGTTGTTAGGAGTGTCGCGCCCTCCATCCAGTTTCCGCACAATCGCTTCTAAACATTGATTCATAGTTTTCTGCGCATCGCCCACACCGCTTATTCCAGCAGCTAAGGCGTGGCCTCCTCCAATTCCCGCGATTGCTTCGCCTACTGGTCTTGCAATGTCCCTTCCCAAGTGGACTTTAGTTTTTTCATAGAAATCCCTCGAGGCTCTTAGACTTATTTTCAACCTACTTCTTTTCTCTCCTCCTGCGATGGCCACATGTGCGCCTAGCATTATGGCAGCTCTGGCAGCTGAAGCTTGGTAAGCGCCGACTCTGCAGGTTACCACCATCCATTCCTTGATCCGCTCAACAACCAGTCTCTGAGCTGCCTTCAACCTAGCTAGCCGCTCTGAGTATGTCATTGGCGATTGGAGGATTGCTATAGCTTTTTCAAGTTTAGCTCCGAGCTCGATTAGTTTTACAGCTATCTTTAGTGTTTCATAGTTAGCTAGTACGAAATGTCGAGAGTCGCATAGGATTCCTAGAAGCAGAGCAAGCGCTTCCATTCTTGAGGGCTTTAGTTGATAGGACTGAAATATTTTGTATACAATTTCGCATGTTGAAGAAGCTTTTTCATCTATAAGTGTTACGGGGGCAAGTCTCGCTGTCTTGGCGTGGGGGGCATGGTGGTCTAAGATGATAAGGCGCCTTTTTATATGTTGAATTTGGCCTCTTAAATCTCCAAGTTGCTCAAGGGCACCTGTGTCTGCTAGGATTATGGCGTCTGCAACCTCTAGGTTTGGCGTTTGAACAAACTTAGCGGGAATATGCCTTAACACTTGTTTTGATAATCGACTTACACCTGCAACTGCAACCAGTTCGACCTTGAGCTTTCTATTGATCCTTTTGAGGAGGCGGCTGAAGGCAAAAGCCGAGCAGACGGCGTCTGGGTCGGCGTTTCTATGACATAGGATAACGGCTCTCTTAGTCTCGTTGATGAATTCGGTTAGTCCTTTGTATCTATGCAAAGCTTCAGCTCCCTGACCTTTGCCTCAGCAGCTTCAAAGGCGGCGCTGTTAGCCTCAGACACTAGTTTATCAATATCGAAACTTGGGATAGGGGTGCTCAGTGAAACCTCAACGTTTAGCGTTAGGGGTTTGCTGCCTGAGGCTTCCACTACGATGCTAATATCGCTGATTCGCTTAGGAGAGATTTTCGATAGTAAATGTTTTCTGGCAGCTTCTTCAGCTGCATTACAAATTTGTTCGATTTCGTCTATTGAGAGCTTCCGCCTGAGCTCAATGCCCACCTAGCCTCACGCCCATGCAGAGGGGAGATCTCTAGCGGGGTTGAGGGCTTGTCCTCAATCTCTCCTGCAGTCTCTGCTGAAGTTCTTTCGTTCTTTCTCTCGTTCTTTCCTCTTGCTTCGCCAAAACAATGATCCGGGTGTTTAGAAGTTCTTTCCTTTCCTTCAGCTCATTCAGTAGTCCAGCCCTTTCAGATTTGAAAAGTATGCTTCCAACACTTTTGTATACAGGGACATCCTCAGTCAGTTTCTCCAGTTCTGAAATAGATCTTTCAACTTCAGCAAGCTCAATCTCCAATTGTTGTTTCTGTGTTACCACAGCCTGCAAAGTTTGCTGCAGTTGCTGGAACCTCATAAGTTGTTCTTGAACCTGTGGCGGTAGTTCCGCCTCTTCGCTCATCCACTTCACTTCCAAGCTCCGAGAATGCTTACTTTTGGTAGTCAGCGTAAGCGAGGCCTATGCTTTTAAATATTGGCCTCCCCGTGAACACTGTTGGAACGGGTTACTGCGTTTTCTTGTTTCTTCTCTCTATTGTCTCAAGCTCGTTTTTGAACCGACTACTGGCCTTTAGAGAAGCTTATTGGGATAACTCGTCGACAGCTTTTGCAACGGATTGCCAGCTCAGCATGAAACGGAGGTAGGAGTTTACTGCAGCTCTCAGGGCCACTATGTCTTTCGCTTGAACGCTCATTTTGACTTTTTTTCCCATTCTTTCCACGTTGGCCTTTGATCTAGGGGTTAGGGGCGTCTTCAACTCGGGCTTCAAAGCTTCACAGATAGCTCTAGCATGATCCTTGGATGGGAATTCCACGTATAATTCTGCTGTTGCCCTCTTCACAACTAACCTTCTCCCAAACAAGATCCTTCACAACTAGGGATGGGCCTACCTCGCGAATTCCTGGTGGCTTTGTTAGGGCTAGCTTAGCCTTATGGGAAGGATGCTTCGAAATGTGTAGGGAGGCATTGCAAGGAATATTTCCCCTATTCCGAAGGATTGGCAAACCCAGAAATTCTGCAAGCTTTTCTGCGAACTCTAGAAGTTCAGTTGCCACATTTGGCTCAATGGTAATCGCTTCAGCCTTAACCCTTCTGGATTCTCCGTATTCTCTCTTGAATCTGACTCCGGCTAAGTGAATCACCGGAGGTAATGTATTCAGCTCTTGGCCGACCATGGTCTTCAGCTCTATTTTCCCAGGTCCCCCCATCCATCTCTGCACGAAAATTGCTCGGTCTGCCTTTGATGTGTAGAATGCTTCGGAAAGATCTCCTAGGCTTTGCTTACCTCTAGTCACTCGGTAAGCATTTGGGATTGCGGCTGCTAAATCATTGGCTAAGCTTCTGATTCCTCGAGTTGGGTTGCGACAGGTTGTTATGGCTATTCTACTCTTCACGACAATGAACCAATATGACGGGTCTTTTGTGTTCGGGTAGTTTTGAACTCAACGCCAACGCGGTAAGCTCGTCTTTTCACTTGGCTCTTCTTTCCGGCTTTTACTTGCTCTCTTTTCTTCTTTTTCTAACGACCTTGCGGCGAGGTTTCTCTTCTTTGGGCCTAGGTTCTTTGACAGGTTTCGCGACTTGCTCTTCAGCCTTCTCTACTCCCAACTCTTCTGTGACTGCTTTGGGAGTTACTGCGGCTCTGGAGGCTCGGCGTGATATTTCACCAAGCTTTGTGAATGGTGTGTACGCTCCTCCAGCAAATTTGTAGTTGCATTTTCTGCACAGCCAAACTCCTACGCTTAGTCTTCTGACTGTTTTTAAATGGCATTTCGGGCACTCGTGGGGCCTCCTCATTTCTGAGATTATTTCGGCATATCTCTTCCTAACTACGGTGCCATATCTGGCCCCGAAAATTCCGGCTATACCTACTTTGCTAGTTCTGCCCAAGGCTACTTGACAGCCTCCAATATTTTGTTCCTGATTTCCCCAGCCTTCTTCCCAGCTAGGGCTACAGTTTCTCTAACGTCCTCTAGCCTCAATTCTCCCAAGCCGCCTTTCTGCATAGCACAAATGCGACCTTCCTTTTCGACAGTCACCGTTAGCCGTGCGCTCATTACCTGTTCTTCCTCAAGGGAAGGGTCGACAACCAGAGTGTTGTTTATTTTCGCGATTGTCACCGAAACTGGGTAGTTCTGTATTGGTAGCGGAACATAGTCTGGCTTGTAGACAACTTCGCCATTTTTCACTTCATAATCGTTCATTTTTGCGTTTAGTACAGCGGCCAGCGAAGCCATTGAGGAAGCATCGATTAGGTTACCGTCGTGGTCGAGAATATAGATGTCAACGAAAACGATAAATACCTTTTTTCCAGCTTGAATGCAAAGCTTCTTTAAGTCAAGGGCCTTTGATTCTCGAAGGCCCCTATCCACCACTCTGGCCAACTCAATGGAGTTTTCATCAGGAGGCCCCGGCTCAAAGGACGGTGAAGCAAGGGGCACCAGCTCAGCGTTCACTGTTAGGACTCCTTCATCAGGCACATCTGGGAAGGGTTCTCCAATTTCTACTTTCACTCCCACCAAGACCTTGGTTTTCCCCAACCTTACTTGTGCTGAGCCATTCGCTTTCTCGATTATTCCCACATCAATCTTAAGGTCTCTATGACTATTCAGCTCCCGACCGTCAACGCGCTTCCCTTTGCCAACCAAGTCGACTATTGTTTTCTCCTTCATTTTTGCTATAGGTGACAAATGCGGCGTTGAAGACATTAGTCAATCATCTCCTAAGTGCTTCCTTGCCTCTCAGCAACGTCTTTAACAAGTAAGTATTTCCGCTTGAGAGCTTCCTTTTGCAACTCATGAATCTGCTTGCAGGTCTCAACCGCCATGTTAAGCGCCTTTTCATATTCTTCAATTGTGAAAAGCCCATCCATTTGGAGCAAGGTGATAGCGTTAGACTTAGGCATAAACGCGAGAGGCATATCGGCTTCGCTTGCCTTGTCTTCAACATCAGAAAGATCTAAGGCGATTTGTCCAGCGATTTTGCCAACTGCACAAGAAGAAACTAAGCTTTTTAGGGGTATTCCAGCGTCCGCTAGGGCTAGGGAGGCACCTGTTATGCCGGCGCACCTGCTTCCCCCGTCTGACTGCAAAACTTCAACGAAGATGTCTATCGCAGTTCTAGGATATAGTTCGGATAATATAGAGGGCTCGAGGGCTTCCCTGATGACTTTGGAAATTTCCATCTCACGTCTAGAGGGAGCTGGAGACTTTCTTTCTTGAGTTGAGAAAGGAGCCATATGGTATCGGCATCTTAGGACAGCCCTGTCTGGCAGAGCTATGTGCTTAGGACGGGCTTCTCTCGGTCCATAAACAGCTATCAATATTTTGTTTCTACCTTGCTCGACATATGATGAGCCGTCTGCTTTATCCAAAATTCCAACATCTAGATTGATTGGACGAAGCTGATCTAGCCGCCTTCCATCTATTCTAAGGCCGTTCTCGTCAATCAATTTCTCAGGAACTACTTCCCTAGACAGCAGCCCCACCCTCCATTAATTTTCTAATAGTTTCCTTTAGTCGATCGGTAAGACCCTCTGTGTGAGCCTCACGGTCAACAATGTCTATAGCTGAAATCGCTACACGTTCGTTCATAGGCGATTTCCCAGATACTAGGACTATTCCATTTTGGCCGACGAATATGCGACATCCCGTCTCTCTTTTCAACATGCTTATCATAGATCCCTTCTTTCCAATCAGTCGTGGAATCTTCATTGGAGATATCTCAACAACCAGTCCAGAGGTCACCTTTCCTAGGCCGTGATCCCTAGTGGTCAGGAGGGGATCCCTAGTTCTATCAAAAGCCATAACCGTAGCCATTACCAAGTCACCTACGTCAAATATCTTGGTGAGATCCATTCTTGAAAAGGGCGACCTCCTATCGAGAACTTCCGATGCGGGTAAAAGAGCTTCGTAGGGCGATCTAATGTCAACACTCCAGCCTGGGATTCCTACGTCAACCACACGGCCAACAACAATGTCTCCGACGCAAGGTATGTAACAGCCCTTAAGCGGCACCACCTCAAGCCTATTATCTACGGGAATCGCAAGTCCTATTCTTGAGGCGTAGACCCTACGGTTCTCCTTATAAGTGTTAGTTCCGGCGAGATAATCTCCCTCGCCCAAGAGTTCGCCTGGAACTACCAGTTGTTTCTTTTCTATGAATAAAGTCAAATCAGTTCTAGCTCAAATTTTTTCGTAGAAGCCGTTAACTCTACTTCAGTATCTTACTCTGCACGCTTCCTTGAGTTATTTTTCCCATCCTTTCAATGAAGGAACCGTATAGGCCAGCTGGCATTTCGACGATTGCTACCCATGAACCGTCAGCCTGCCACTCTTCTCTGGTTATGGTGGCAAGATTTTTCACAGTGCCGTACGCCTTCGCAGCGTATTCTGCAAAAACTTTAATCGCCACCCGTATTTGCTCTATTTTCAGCGGCAAAATAGGCCGTAATTCTTCAATTATTACCTTAGCCTGTTCTTCTGGGCTTTTGAATGGGTCGATTGAAACTCTGATTTGAGAAATAGCTTGCTCAATTCTAAGGGGTGGGTGAGGAGCCTTTGTCCTCGGGTCTATGCAATGCTTGGAAATAAACGCTATTATTTGCTTCCTCTTTTCGTCAACCAGCTGCCTTCTCTGTTCAGTTGTTAGTTGAAGCTCTCCTTTCCTCATTATTTCTTCTGCAATTTTGAGGACTTCGGTGGTTCCGAAGGACTTCTGTAGCTTATCGACCGACGCTCTTGTTCCCTTGTTTGCATCGGAATAAATCTCTTCAATTACCAGTAGTTGAGATAATCCAAGAGGTTTACCCATCTTATAGTCAAGGGCTGGATCAGGTTTGACGAGGATTTCGAACTTCTCTCCACCTACTGTTATCCTCGCCGTGGTGTATTTCTCACTCATTTAGAGGCAGCTCTTTTGCCAACGTCAAGCTTCTTCAAGTATTTGTCAGCTTCCTCGAGAGGTAGCTTCCGGAACTTCTTTGTAGCGGATGGAATTACGGCTATTCTGATTTTCTGTGCGTCGATCTTTCCCTCTAAAACCTTTGACAAACACTTCAGGGCTAAAGTTATGGCTCCATCAAGTGTCAAATCATCTGAGTATTCCGCTTCCAGTGTCTCGTTAGCAGCGTCGCCGCCGGCACCTATAGCCCAAGCCTTGTAGGCTAGGAAGGCGCCGCTAGGGTCAGTCCAAAAAAGCCTACTACCTTTCTTGTCTACCCCAGCGAATAGTATGGAGATGCCGAAAGGCCTAACGCCGGCATGTTGAGTGTAAAGTTGCTTTATTTCGCCTACTTTCCTAGTCAAGGTCTCAACGTCAATTGGCTCATCATACATTAGCCTATTACTTTGAGCATATATCCTCGCTTGATCAACGAGTATATGCGCATCGCAGCTTAGGCCAGCTACAGCTGCCCCGGCATGGTCGTCTATTTGAAATATCTTCCACATGAAAGTGGGATCCTGCAATTTGGATGTTGCTCTTTCTTCTGCTGCTAGGACAACGCCTTCTGGGCAAGCTATTCCTAGAACAGTAGCCCCTCTCCTCACCGTCTCAGAAGCATACTCGACTTGGAAAAGCCTTCCGTCGGGCGAAAAAACAGTTATCGCCCTATCGTAGGCTCCGGGAACCGCAAACATAGACAATGTTTCAACACACCTCTCACACTTAACCTCTCGCATTCTGTTGAATTACTGAACTAAAAACCTTTTCGTGCACAATAATCCGTTGCCAAAGGACTCGATTAACCAACTCTTGGTGAATCTTGGGCAGGAAAGCATAATCCCCCATACATCTCAAGATTCAGCTGATTTATATGGCAGGTGGAGAAGTATCAAATAGATGTCTTAGGCAACTGACGGCAACACCACTTACCTTAGCAAAATGCTCCGGGATGGTTTTAATAGCGGCACTTTAAGTTAGATGAGGACAAGTCAATAGTGAGTGTGTGGGCAAACTAGGTAGTGATTATGAAGCGGCTTATGCACAGCGGCGTCTTAGTACCCAAAAAATACGAGACGAAAGGATTTCGCATCTGGGTAAAGGACAAAAGGATAGACCTGACGCCTGAGCAAGAGGAGATGGCAGTAGCTTGGGTCAAGAAACTGGAGACAGAATACGTTAAAGACCCCAAGTTCGTCATGAATTTCTTCTCGGATTTCTGCAAGGCGCTTAGCATTGATTACACTGATCCGTCATGCTTCGATTTCTCTGACATCAAGAAGTATGTTGAGGAAGAAAAGAATGCGAAGCTGAATACCTCTAGAGAGGAAAAAAAGAAGCTTGCTGAAGCTCGAAAGGCAATGAGGGAAGCAAACAAAGAGAAGTATGGCTACGCAACTGTAGATGACGAAAGGGTCGAAGTGGGAAATTACACTGTTGAGCCTCCATGCATCTTCATGGGCCGAGGGAAACATCCGCTGCGGGGAAGATGGAAGGAAGCCGCAAGTGAATCCGACATCACGCTAAACCTGTCGCCCGATGCTCCGGTACCTAGCGGCAATTGGAAAGAGATTGTTTGGCAACCGGAGTCCATGTGGATTGCTAAATGGGATGATAAGCTTCGTGGAAAAGAGAAGTACATTTGGCTAGCGGACTCGTCTAGCGTGAAGCAGGAGCGTGAAATCGAGAAGTTCGAGCTGGCGAAGAAACTGGAGAAAAAGGTTGAAGATCTCAGATCTCACATTGAGGTAAACCTTCGATCGGAAGATGCTAAGAGAAGGAAAATCGCTACTGCGTGCTACCTGATAGACGCTCTAAAACTACGCGTTGGAGATGAGAAGGACAAAGACGAGGCAGATACGGTGGGCGCGACAACCATCAGGCCGAATCACATTACTATAGGGCCCGGAGGATTAACCACCTTTGATTTTCTTGGGAAAGATTCGGTGAGGTGGCACAAACAGGTTGAGCTGCCTGAACCTGTAATCGATAACTTGAAGGAATTCATCGCTGCCTCCCAATCTTCACTATTTCTCGGCATAAATTCAGAGAAAGTAAACGCCTTTCTAAGCGAATTTATGTCGGGGCTAACGGCCAAAGTCTTCAGAACCTACCATGCCTCCAAGGTTGTTGGAGATTTCCTCAGAAACGCAAAGGTTTCGAAGTCAGATCCAGACTACCTAAAGAAGCATTTCGCGACATTGGCAAACCTCGAAGCGGCTGTTGTGTGCAACCATAAAAGGAAGCTTCCTAAGAATTGGCGTGAGTCCATGAAGAAGAAGATGGAGAGACTGAAGAAACTTAGATCTAAGAAGACAAAGAGATCGAGGGAGCTGTACGAGGCGCTGAAGGTGAAAATAGAAACAATGAAAGCAACGAGAGACTACAACCTTGGCACATCGCTGAAGAGCTACATCGATCCCCGTATCTACTATGAATGGGGCAAGAAAGTAGGGTTTGACTGGAAGCTATACTACTCCAAAACGCTTCAAAGAAAATTCTCTTGGCTTGAAAGAAACCCATAGCCTAGGCATGCCCAAACACTGATAGCATGTCTTTTTGGCAAGAATGATAGTTGGGAGCTACTCCAATCTTCTGTGCATGCCAAGTAGAATGCGTCTTTCTCAGAGATATGTGGGTCGGGTCGTCACGAGGCTATCATACCTTTTGGCTTAAGGTCAGTCTGGGACTGGCTACCTCATTCCCAACTTGATAGGGGAAGGTGATCCAAATAAGTTTTGAGGTTCCTGCTCTAGTTCGCAGCGGGCCTCCCAGCCAATTTTCTTGCCCTTATACTTTTCTTAAGCAAATCTTTCAGACTGTCGTAGACCCAAAAGCTATGTTTGTCATCCGACCGGACTGAGATCATCCAATTGAAATTATCCCAAGAAAATCCAAAGATCTCCATCCTGCTACCTTGGTCGAGTTTCATAATGGCGTTGCGAATGCTATGTACATTTTTTCCAAAGCAGAAGCGACAGGCATCTATGGCTGCTTTCTCAGCGAGGAGAAGTAGCTGGCCAACATTGTCTATTAGTGCGCTGGAGATTTTGCAGGCACTTTCTGGGTCAAAGGATTCGGAAAGCCTTTTCATATCCACGCGAGCCTCCACTAGCCTACTGAAAGTTTCTTTTACCTGGCGATATTGCATAAGCTCAGCGAAAATTTCTCCATTGGATTCGAGAAGTTTCTCTTTTTCTTTGAGGATTATCGCCCTAACAGAGTGTCTTGCGCAATGATAAGCTTGGTTAATGCTTTCAGGTATGTCTAATCCAGAGAAATAGTCATTAAACGCTAGACTTAAGGCGTGAAAAGCATGGGAAACCACGGCTTCAAATGTCTTCTTCGTGGGTTCAAACCCAGACTCCAATGTTTTAGCGAAGTATCCTGTATCGTGAAGGATTTTGCCGTTCAGCATTAGAAGCGAGCCCGGATCACCCTTCCTAAGATTAGCCCTGAATTCTGTTGGGGAGTAGATGACTGGTGAAATGCGGCAGTTTACCGTACGAGCTATCGCTTTTACCTTTTTTTCTAGACCCCTCGGTTTTGGGCTTGCTATCACCAAGAGGTCAATGTCGCTTAACCCGTCAACAAAATCTGAGGGCCTAGTGACTGATCCGAAAGCAACAACAGACTTGATTTTGGAGCGCGCATGTCGAGTAAGCTCTCTGGAGAACCTAACCGCTGAGTCCCATGATTGGTCGAAATCAGTGGACAGCATACCCTCCTCCCACTAGAGACTTCGCTCGGTTGCTGTTTGGGCTATCCTAGTGTGTCTTAGGGTCTAGCCCACTTTTCTTTCAGTGCCCTGACTGTTCCGGAAGTTTTCATGACTAAAGCTGCAGCGGGCTTGCCGTTTATCTCAGTTATCAGGGCGATCGCGGCTCTGAATTTCTCAGCTGCCTTTTTTCTGCATCTTACTATTGCTTCATAACGTTCTTGGTTGAAAGCAATTACCTCAGGCCCTATCTCAATCAGCCCAACCTCACCGAAGAACTGTGTTGTGGAGTTCCTTAGGCTTAGATGAAAAGACTCTTTCGTTAGGGCATTATCGGCTACTAGTTTGACCAAAAAATATCTCAGGTGTTTTTTACGCATTTCTCTTTGGCACCCTCATTACTTTCACACCTTCAGCAACATGGCTTGGCCGCAATTTTGATCTATTTCTCTCTACGATTGAGATAGGGTTCTTGGAAACAGCGTCTAAGGCCTCGTCCAAGTCCAATCCAACCATAGTAGCTAGGGCAGCCATGTCCTTTGGGCTTCGTAGCATAAACTGGTTTTCTGCCCCGCTGGAGAGAACCGTTGGGATTCCATAATCTTTGGCTATTGCTATTTCATTGCTCAATTTGAAGAGGACGGCAAGCTTTGTCGAAGTTCTAGGTCTTGTCAGAGGAGAGACATTGATTTCGAATGCGGCGTTGCACAGTTTCGCTATAGACCTTTGAAATCCAAGCCTAGACTCGAAGGGCTGAAAATACAATAGGTCAACTCTTCTGTCCCTAGCAGCAACAAGAGAGCTCTTTGGGGACACGCATTCAACAGCGATAATTTCAAACTTCCTCCTCCACTTCCTCAGGAGTCTGAGCAACTCGTCCCTAGATCGCGGGGTAATATTCAATCTAGCAACTGCATCTAGGCCAAGATCCCTATATCTGCTCATGGTTGAGGATATTGCTTCACTCGATGTTCCAACTTGAAAAGCTAGAGCAATCATGGAAAACCCGATTTGCTTGGCCAACTCAGCCATTTTGGCTTGAACTTCTCTGTTTTCAAGCGGGGGCTTTAGACATAAGTCTGCGAAATGCCTCATGGAATCAAGCCCAGCGTTTTACATGCCTCACTTATTTCTTCAACCTTTCTCCCACTAATCGCAAACCTTACTCTAACTCTTACAGGGTCCTCCTCCTTCATCCTTAATCTACCCAGGAACGCAGCTTGCTTATCTAGCCTTATGAATAGGCTTCCCTCCTCATCCACATGGTCACGAAACTCGTAAGACAGCTTCTTCTTATCGTCATCAGTCAAACTCGAGGCTAGGTTCCGCACAAAGGACTCCGTTGCCTTCCTTCCTTTAACCTCCGCCTTTAACAGGGTTATTGGGTTCCTATGATGCCCCTCTAAGTGGCTTTTGGAAAGGGTAATGTCTCCCAGAATATCCGCAGGCATGATGTTCTTTAGAGCGGTTTGCACTTTGTCTAGGTCTTCTGTCGCATGAGCTATTACGCTTGCCTCTACAACCAAGATTTTCAGTAGACCCTCCACCAAGTGAGCCCCCTAGTTTTAATCCTTCATGTAACCGAGATAAAGAGTTGATATGCACGGGCTTATGGGCCTGCACTGTCATAAGAGTATGGGGTACATGCGGGAGACCAAATTTGATTGAGTTCAAGTTCAAGCAAGTGATTCTTGTGAGAACAGACCTATCCATGAGTAAGGGCAAAATCGCTGTCCAAGTTGGGCATGCAGCAGTAACAGCCTCAAACGAAGCTAGGGAGAAATTCAACAATTGGTGGAAGGCTTGGATTGAGGAAGGACAGTGCAAAGTAGCTTTGAAGGTGAATTCCAGCGCAGAACTCTTTGAGCTCAAAGAAAAAGCTGAGAAAATAGGCCTACCTACCGCTTTAATACAGGATAGAGGTCTAACAGAAATACCTCCGGGAACGATTACGTGCCTCGGCATAGGTCCCGGCCCTTCGGAGCTTATCGATGAAGTTACGGGCAAGCTACCTTTGCTCTAGGGTCTCGCTAGGACGGTGCAGGAAAACGAAAAGAACAATAGGAACCTGAATCCACTAGTTGGAGGCGCATGGTTGGATTGGGCGATGGCTAGCCGCGTCGAGTTCAGCGGCGGGAAAGCAACGAAGCTTAGCAAATATGGAATGACATCTAAAGATCGGATGGAGCGCGCTTTCTGGTCAGCTGAGCTTTCTGAGAAAGCTGGCTTAGCCTATCACGTCATCGACTCTGAATGGAAACTACATTACTTAATGCCGCATGAAACTCAGGAGTTAGTCGCCCACTCCAAAAACTTGAGAACAATTTTCAGTTTTTCATCAAGGCACTATGGTTCGTTAAAGTTACTTCTCCAGACCTTAAACGCGCTGAAGAACAAAGATAGAGTAGGCTTAAACGTGGTTGTTGGGAATCCGGCTTATTTAGATTGGAGGGAACTTAGAAGACCTTCGATAAGAACGCTAGTGGATTCAATCAAGTTCATTCGTAAGAATTTCAATGATATTTCCGTCCTTGTTGGAACCGAGGGATTAACGGGTACTGCCGCTGAGCTGGCAGCGGACTATGATTTAGTGCCTTTTCTCTTGCTAGATAGGAATCTGGAGGAAGAAGTTGCAACTGTGCGGGATCGCATAGGCAACGGTAACCTAGCAATCTATGTGCCGTTCTTAATCTCGGAGAACTACCCCAGACTATTGCACGATATTCTCTTCCGCCTAGCTGGGTATATTCTTAGGAGAAGATGGGTTCAAAATGGTCTGAGAGAACTTGGATACGATCCTACGCTGCCAACTATTAGGGCTGTGGTTCAAGAAAAGCAACCCCTCTCACCCGAGCTTATGGCAAGCAGTCTAGGCGAGTTCCTGAAAAAAGCAGCTTCAACATTGACCGTCTATGGAAATGCAGATCAGGTTACTGAGCGACTAAAAACCTTCAAGAAACTAGGCTTGAAAATCATCATAGGCCTTCCAATCAAAGAAAGCGATCAACAAATTGCTTCGCTGGGGGAGTGTGTTAGGAAGGCAGCGTAGGAAGGCTTTAGTCTTCTCCGAAGGCAAAACATTCTCTTGCCGCGATTTCGCAACACTACCTTCACGCGCCAGCAAGATTGAAAAGACGCATATTGATATTTCTTATTGAAATTATTATCTGCTATTGGGCATCGATAGTAGTTGAGGCTAGGTTGTGTGAAACTTGAGTGCTGAAGTATATCGGTCAAGACTTGCTAAGAAACTCGATGAGAAGGCTGCAGCATTCATTTCTTCGCTTGATGAAGACCGGAGAATCTTTGAAGAAGATATTGATGGTACAGAAGCGCATGATATCATGCTGCGTGAGCAAGGAATCATCGGAGAAGAAGATCTTAGGAAGATTCTTGGCGCCCTTGAAAAAATCCGTGAAAGCTGGAGAGCTGGTGAACTTGAAACGAGAGATCGGTATGAGGACGTACACGAATTCGTAGAGGCTCGCGTAATCGAGGAAGTTGGAGTTGAAGTTGGAGGAAAAATGCATACGGCGCGGTCGCGGAACGATCAGGTTGCTCTAGATATCAGGATGAGGGTTAGATTTGAGTTAAACGAGCTTTCCAAGAAGATTCTGGATCTAGTCGAGGCTTTACTTGAGTGTGCTGAGAAAAATCTAGATAGCTTGATGGTTCTGTATACGCATACTCAGCATGGTCAAATAGGAGTTTTCTCCCACTATTTGTTGGCTTATGCAGACTTTATCTTCAGAGATTTTCAGAGGCTGGGTGAGATCTATGGGAGAGTTAACCAAAGCCCTCTGGGGGCATGCGCGATTGGAGGATCCAGCTTCAACAT
>CAZAQQ010000011.1:14044-16728 GCA_964487485.1 uncultured Candidatus Bathyarchaeia archaeon
CCTTGCACCCTCGAACTGATCCGCGGCAAAGCTGGAGAAGTTCATGGAGCCCTCATCAATCTACTAACAATTCTTAAAGGGCTGCCAACTGGTTACAACAGAGATTTGCAGGAAACAAAGTCGCCATTATGGTTGAGCTTTGACACAGCCAATTCCTCAGTGGAAGTCTTGGAAGGAGTTGTCAAGACGCTGAAGGTCAGCAAGGAACGCATGCAGCAAGCAGCATCCAAAAGCTACGCGGTGGCAACAGACTTGGCTGAGAAACTTGTTCGGGAAAAAGGGCTATCCTTCAGGCAAGCGCACAGACTGGTAGGCGAATTGGTGAGAGAAGCTGTTAAGGCAAACCGAAAAATGACGGATTTGGAGCCGGAAACCGTTAAAACCCTGTCTAAAAGATTGCTTGGAAGAGAGATTGCACTGAGCTCTGAGGAGTTGAGGAGGGCGGTAGATCCAAAGGTCAGTCTACAGGAGCGGCGGACTGTGGGAAGCCCTACGCCTAGAGAGGTTGAGAAGATGCTGCGTGAAAGAAAATCTAGGCTGATTGAATGTAGAGAAAAGCTAAGAAGTAGGCTCTTAAGGCTTGAAAAAAGTAGGAGTGAGTTGATGGGAATCGTTAGAAATAGCGTCCAAGGTAGTTGAGCGTAGATTAGGAGTATTTGAAGTATGAAGCCGGCTTCTGGAAAGGTTGTATCCGCCTACTCAGGCGGCTTAGACTCTTCAATTATCTTGATTTTGCTTAAAGAAAAGTACGGTTATCACGAAGTAGTTCCTGTGCTTGTTGACGTAGGTCAGGGTGAAGAGGAAATAGAAATAGCCGAGAAAAGAGCTGAGAAACTAGGGGTTAGGATAGAATTCTTCGATGCCAAGAAAGAATTCACAGAGGAATATGTTTTCCGTTGCATAAAGGCAAATGGGGCCTATGAAGGATACCCCCTAGGAACGTCCATGACTCGTGTGTTAATTGCCCACAAAGTCATAGAGGCAGCCTCAAAAATCGGGGCAGAGGCCGTTGCTCACGGTTGCACGGGTAAGGGTAACGACCAATTTAGAGTGGAGGCAACTTTCAAGTTTTTCGCGCCTGAAATCCGAATAGTCGCTCCGGTAAGAGAGCTAGATCTCTCCAGATCCGCGGAAGAAGATATTCTGAGGAAACACGGCATCGAACCCAAAAGAAAAAGAGGGCAGCTTGGCGGAGACATCAACATGTGGTCTCATTCCCTAGGAAGCGGTCAAGTAGAGGATTTACATTCACATTATGAGCAAGACTATTTTTGGACTGTTCCACTGGAGAAGACGCCTGATAAACCGACTAGGGTATCAGTCGAGTTCGAAAAAGGAGTTCCCGTCAATGTTAATGGCATAAAGGATCCTGTTGAGATAATTTTGTACTTGAATAAAGTTGGCGGAGAAAACGGAGTTGGTCGCATTGATATTCTGGAAGACGGTATGATGAGCCTCAAGTCTAGGGAGCTCTATGAAGCTCCTGCAGCCACCGTTCTGCTAAGAACACATGAAGACCTAGAACACATAACTTTGACTAAAGAGTAGCTGCGCGTGAAGAGAGAGGTAGACCGGATGTGGGCTGACATGGTTTATCATGCCATGTGGCTGCATCCTCTCCGAAGAGATTTAGATGCCCTTATTGATTCTATGCAGAGATATGTAAGCGGAGTTGTCGAAGCTAGGCTATACAAAGGAAATGTGGAAATAGTTTCCCGTGATTCCAAAGAGTCGCTTTTCTCACCTGAACTACGCTCTGTCAAGAAAGGTGGGTTCGACCAACGGCAGGCCACTGGAGCAGTTAACGTATACGCACTGCCGTTTACACTGTACGGAAAAAAAAGAAGATAGTGCCTTGCAGTCAGGCTGAACAAAGAACTTAAAGACATTTTTCAGCTTCTTTGACTTTGGCAAGTCTTCTATCGTTGGAACAGCGGGGGAAAGTTACGAGTATTTCTTGAATCCCAGTGACACGGCAAGTTCTCTAAAACATTGTCGGCATAGCATAAGGCCGTATTTTCTTATGACAGGACCGTGCTGCCCACATCTTCGGCAAGGCCTACTTCCCTTGCCGTACTTCCTCACTTTCTTTGGTTTCTGTTTCGCCAATGAAAATCATCCTTCAACTATTTCTGTTCTGAAATTGTCTTTAACGAATTGAATGGCTTCTTCCTTTTTTATCCAGTGTTTCTTGCCGATGGTGGAGCGGCCTATTGATCTTCTCTTAACTCTGTAACCGGGTCTTTCCAGTGAAATACCAACATCCATCCCGACTATTCCAAGCTCAGGAACATATTTGGTTCCAGGAATCTCAATATGTTCTTTTATCCCAAATGCGAGGTTGCCTCTTTCATCAAAACATGACTCCCCAAGTTTGTTCCCCACAGCTTCAAGCGCCTTTTTCAGAAAACCCTCAGCCTTCTCTCCTCTCAATGTGACTAGGCAAGCCATGGGTTCGCCTCTTCTTATCCCAAAATCCTTTATTGTCTTCCTCGCCTTCCTGAGACATGGATTTTGTCCTGTAAGCTGCGACAGAATCTTTTTGGCTTTCTCAAGAGGTTCTCCGGATTTTCCTGTGCTGACATTCACAGTAACCTTCCCTATTCTTATGTTTCGCATAGGGTTTTGTTCAGTGCCTTCACTTCGCTCAGAAGCCATAGACTATTCTTCCCACAGCTTTACGA
>CAZAQQ010000012.1:0-16362 GCA_964487485.1 uncultured Candidatus Bathyarchaeia archaeon
TACTTGGCTGCAGCATGAAGAATAGACTGATCATCGTTTGTGCGTAGGCCAAGCTCCAGTAAGTACTCTCTGCAAGAGTATTCCTTCGGCTCAAATTCGCTAGTCAAAGCACAAATGGCCTCGTCCACTCTCAGGAACTCGATGTCATCGGCGAAAGTGTCATAGATTCTGTTTATCTTAAGACTTTTCAGCTTTACATCATCAACCTGTGTGCTCCCAACGTAATGGCGCACACCATGGGCCTCGCATACGTCGTGGTATAAGTTCGCACCCGTAGTAACTAGGACATCAATCAGTTTCTTCCCAATCATATCTACGACAATCTTTCTCATGCCACCAGGAACCATTGCTCCGGCTAAACCGAAGAAGATGGTCGGCCTATCTGAATCGCTTAACACACTTCTGTAGACATCGAAGCAATGGGCGAGACTTCTGGCTTGAAAAGAACAGAACCTCATAGCTTCGACTAAGTCGCCAATGGTCTTAGTCCTTTCGAGATCAAGATGCTTGATCGTCTCTTCCAAAAAATTTTTTCTTTCCATCCAGCTCTCCTTTTCACAGCACATAATAGCATTCTCACATCTTAACAATCTTACGCTCAATTTTCACACAATAATTCAGGAGGGTTTTTCCATCACTTTGCAACGGACTCGCGAGAATTGTTAGGAATTTCTCATAGAATGCAACGTAATTTTCTCAATTCATGTTAAGAGAGGACTCCTGATTTACCGAAATATTCTCCGGCAAAGCTTAATAGTGGAGCCCCGACCATTCAGTAAAAACTGCTTCTTGAGGAGCACTCCATGTTCGAGAAATGCCCAATATGCGGCGAGCCCAAAAAGGAGAACGGTAATTTTTGCAAAGTTCATCAGAAAGCCTATGCGAACGTTATTGAAATGCGGGATAGGTGGACTAAGGCTTTTGGGGGAGGGCTGACCGAGAAGGGTTTTCTTGAAAAGATTCTTTCACTCGACGAGACAGGACAGGCAGCGAAACAAGTGGCTGAGCACATGCTCAGTAGATGATGGAGAGGGCGAAATGAGGAATACATTGATAGTCTGCGAAAAACCGGACTCTGCTCTACGTGTAGCCGAAGCTCTTTCGACAGCCGGTAGACCAAAAAAACACGAGAAATATGGTGCTCCATATTTTGAATTGAGGGATGGTGAAGATAGGATTCTCGTCTGCTCAGCGCTTGGACATTTGTATGGAGTGGATGTGAACGGGGTTGTTGAAAGACATCGCTATCCCGTGTGGGATTTTAGGTGGAAGCCCAAGCATCTCGTAGAGCGAAGGCAGAGAAAACAGGAACTGTGGCTTAGGGCAATCGATGAACTGGCTGGAGAAGCTGACAACTTCATCAACGCCTGTGACTATGACATAGAAGGCTCCTTGATAGGGTATATGATTCTGAGATATGCTTGCAGAGGAGCTGATGCTAAAGCTAGAAGAATGAAGTTCAGCACCTTGACGACGAAGGAGCTTCGTGAATCATATGCCAACTTAATGCCTCAGCTCGACTATCCTTTAGTCAATGCTGGAATGTGCAGGCATGAGGTGGATTGGCTCTACGGGATCAATCTTTCTAGAGCGCTAACAGAAGCAGCGCATAAACAGAGTGGAAAGTATGCTACTCTTAGCACCGGGAGGGTTCAAGGTCCGACCCTGCAGCATGTCGTCGAAAGGGAAATGGACATTTCGACATTCGTTCCAGCTCCCTACTGGGCTATTAGAGCAATTGCTGAGGTAGATGGCCACTCAGTCGAAGCTGAGTATAGTAAGGAAAAAATCGAAACAAGAAGCGAAGCAGAGAAAATAGTTTCAGTTTGCTCAGGTAAACTGGGAAAGATTAAAGACCTAGAGTCTAGGCAGACTCGCCTATCCCCACCACACCCATTTGACCTAGCATCCCTCCAAGCTGAAGCCTATAGGCACTTCGGTTTCACTCCAAGTGTCAGCTTGGGCATTGCTGAGCGACTTTACTTGGACGCTTTAATTTCCTATCCGAGAACTTCAAGCCAGAAGCTACCTCCAACCATAGGTTACGCTGAGATACTTGGGGGCCTAAGCAACAGTCCAAACTACAGACAGGATTCCCAGAAACTCCTGTCTGAAGGGAAGCTTTTTCCCAACGAAGGCAAGAAGGCAGATCCTGCGCACCCAGCTATTTACCCAACCGGAAACCTGCCCAAGAGGAAGCTTGATTCAAGGGAACAGAAGGTGTTCGACTTAGTAGTTAGGCGTTTCATGTCGACTTTTGGTAGGGCAGCTATTAGGCGGAGCGAAAAGGCTACCATCGATGTTGAAGGTTACATTTTCTTCGTACGGGCCTCGAGAACAGTCGAAGGTGGTTGGATTGAGTTCTACAACCCCTACGCCAAATTTGAAGAAACATCTTTACCGCCGTTGACACTGGGAGGAAGCACCGCGTTCAGAGAGGTTTTGGTCGAAGACAAGTTGACGCAGCCGCCTCCGAGATTCAACCCCAGCAGCCTTCTGCACCTTATGGAAGAGGAGAACATAGGAACGAAAGCTACGAGAGCAGAAATTATTGACACACTGTATCGTCGCGGATATATTCGTGATGAAAGGATAGTTGCGACTTCGCTGGCATCCAAAGTAATCAAGCTTCTGGGGAAATATTGCCCGAAAATCATCGAAGTAAACTTCACGCGAGAACTTGAGGAAATGATGCATAACATCGAGCTTGGAACCGAGCGGAGAGAAAACGTTGTTTTGAATGCTGTGGAGCACCTTAAGCCCATAATAGAGGAACTTAAGGCGAGGGAGAATGAGATCGGGCGGGAACTGAGCGAGACGATTAGGGAAATAAAGTTAGCCGAAATAACCTTCAGTGCTCCTTGCCCAAATTGCGGATCAAAACTGTTTGTTTTGAGAAGCAAGAGGACTGGAAAAAGGTTCGTCGGATGCTCAGGCAGATGGGAAGGTAAATGCAGCTTTTCGCTGCCACTGCCTCAATTTGGAAAGTTGAGGCTGCTAGAAAGGAGATGCAAGGAATGCGGTTTCCAGTTAGTTCAAGTCAAGACCAAGGGAAGGCGACCTATGATATCATGTTCAAAGTGCTATGTAGAAAAGGCGAAAGGCAGCTTAAGGGAAGCGGCTGGAACCTAATCGCAAACTCCAAAACTCTTTCCACAAGACTTTGAGCATAACGTGAGTTTTTCGAATTTCAAGTAACATTTTTAGCGCATAATCTCTTTCTCATCCACACGAGGGGAAGCCAAAGTTGGTTCGGCTGACAGGCTTTAGGGAACTTCAACCATTCGAGAATGCGCTTAGAAAATTCCTTCATACGGCTAAGCCGAAGCCCGTAGGTTCAGAGACAATAAGCCTCACAGAAGCTTTGGGGAGAATTTTGGCAGAAGATGTCAGGGCAAGTCGAGATGTTCCGCCTTTTGACAGATCTGCCGTAGACGGCTATGCTGTCAGGGCTGAGGATGTTTTTGAAGCATCTGAGCAACAGCCCAAAACTTTGACACTCACGAGGGGAACTAGGCTCAAGCGAGGTGAAGCTCGTGAAATTTGGACCGGGGGGATGATGCCTTTAGGCGCTAACGCTGTCATGATGCTGGAAAATGTCGTTCGAGGAGGCTCTGAATTGAAAGTGTTAAGGGCAGTAGCTCCTTTTGAGAATGTTGCTAGAAGTGGCGAAGATGTTAGCAGAGGAGAATTGGCGTTAGAGTCTGGAGTCAAATTGCGGCCTTGGCATGTTGCCCTGCTAGCCGCAATGAATAGAACCAAAGTCAAAGTTTCGAGAAGACCGGTGGTGGCTGTTCTTTCAACCGGAAGTGAACTTGCTAAACTTGGGTCAAAGCTCAAGCCAGGTCAGATAGTTGGCACAAACAACCTGACTTTGATACTTATGGTTCGAGAACTGGGCGGTTCAGCGATTGACCTCGGAATTGTGGAGGATGATGTTGAGGCTATTGCCAAGAGACTTGAACTCGGCTTAAGGAAGGCAGATTTACTGTTGGTTACTGGCGGGGCGAGTGTAGGAGGCCCTGACTACACGATGGAAGCGTTGCATCGTCTTGGAAAATGTGAGGTTGTTGCTCATGGAATTGCTATGAGGCCTAGCAAACCGACAGGCCTAGCCATAGTTGATGGCAAGCCTGTAATTGCTCTTCCCGGGAACCCCGTAGCCGCAATGATTGCATTTGACGCATTTGCAAGGCCTGTGATTGCTTCGATGCTTGGGCTAAGATCATGGGAAAGGCTGAAAACAACGGCGAGGTTGACTAGAAACGTAGCTTCAACTCCGGGCTACGCGGTTTTCCTCCGTGTTAGCTTGACGAGGAAGAACGGCGAGCTTTATGCCGACCCGGTTGCAACTACTGGCTCTGGAGTGATATCTACGATGACCAAGGCAGATGGTTATGTGGTAATTCCAGAGCAAAGAGAGGGATTGGAAGAGAATGAGCTCGTAACCGTCCACCTCCTTATCTGAGAATGGTGTTCGACAAATTGTTCAGAACTCTAGTAACACTGGAAGAAGCTAAGAAAACACTTTTCGAACACTATGAGGCCAAGCCTATAGGGATCGAGAATATTCGGATCTCTGAAGCATACGGGAGGACAGCGGCTCAAGATATTAAGGCTCCAATAGATGTGCCTCCGTTTGACAGATCAACTGTTGACGGGTATGCTGTGAGGGCTGAGGATACCTTCGGCGCTTCAGAGCTGAAACCGATCACCCTCAAGTTAGTTGATTCTGTTAGAGCAGGAGAATGGCCTAAGACCATCATCAGAGCCAAAGAAGCCGTTAGGCTATCAACGGGTGCACCAATCCCTAAGGGCGGTAACGCCGTTATAATGCTTGAGCACACAGCTCTTAGAGAGATGGAAGTCGCCGCATACGGATCTGTCACTCCAAGCCAGAACATCCTCCCCCGCGGTCTTGATGTCCAAAAAAATCAAACCATAGTTAAGGCGGGACTTGTAATTGGGCTGAGAGAGATTGGAATGCTGTCGGCAGTTGGGCTTGGGGAAGTTGAAGTATATCGAAGGCCCAGAGTCGCTGTGCTCTCGACAGGCAGAGAAATAGTTGCCCCGGGCTCAAAACTCATGAGCGGCAAGGTATACGACATAAACATGAGCACGCTTTCAACTTCAATCTCCATGTGCGGAGCAGTTCCAGTACCGATTGGGATTTTGAAAGACGAACCAAAGGAATTGAAACGAGCGGTACTGCGTGCGTGTGAAGAGAGCGATGTGGCTGTGTCTTCAGGAGCCACTTCAGCTGGGCCGGAGGATATATTGCCGAAGGTGCTTAATGAAGTTGGCAGACCCGGAGTCATAGTACACGGCATATCCATGAAGCCGGGGAAACCAACAGCCATAGCGGTTCTGAATGGGAAACCATTCTTCGCCCTTCCCGGGCATCCTACTTCGGCATTAATAACATTCCATTTACTAGTAAAACCGGTGCTTGCGCAAATGATAGGTTTGAAGACCGAGATTGGCGAGAGGGTCAAGGCTAAAGCTTTTACGAAAATCTTGAAGGAAAGAGAGGCACTTTCCTTTGTTGCTGTTAGTTTGGATAGAGACGAGTTAGGTGAATTTGTAGCCAAGCCCATAAAGCGCGAGTCCGGTGCCCTAACAACGTTCATAGAGGCTGATGGCTTTGTGGAAATCCCGAGCATGAAACAACTTATCGAAAAGGGAGAAGAAGTCACTGTGCATAAGATTTTATAGAACAACAATCGAAAATCTGGGAAAGAATAAGCAACATAGACACTGGTTTCAGAAGTAGGATCTTGTTTAGGCGCTATTCAATTTGCTAGGTGACTGTTATGCAGAAAATCAGCATTTTCATACCGGTTTACAGATACTCGGAATTGTTGGGCGCCTCATTGAAAAGTCTGATTAGGGATCCTTACAAGAACAAAGAGATATTTGTGATTATAGATGAACCCACAAAAAAGAGCTTAGAGCTCGCTAAAGAATATGGAGATAAAGCCAGGTTCGTCCTCAATGGAAAAAGGGCGGGTAAGGTAAACGCACTGAATGAGGCTGTGGAACTCTCCAAAGGGGATATCTTACTCTTTCTTGACGATGATGTGAAGATACCGAATCCAGAAAATTTTCTAGCATGTGTTGCTGATGAACTCCAGAAAGCTGACTTAGTGCAATTCAAGCAAAAAACGGCTAGAAAATCATTCTTGGCCAAGATAGCCAGCTACGATGACATAGGGTTCAATTTTGTCTATTTTACATTCTCTAAGCTACTTAGAAAGTGTCCAGGAGTAAGTGGACCTGCATTTGCAATCAGGAGAAATGTCTTTCAAGAGATAGGTGGATTCAGGAGAGTCATTCAGGACGATTTTGATATTGGCATAAGAGCGTTTCTCAAGGGCAAGAAATTCAAATATGTAAGAAACATGGAGGTTTTGATTGATCCACCACATTCTTGGAAAGAATGGTTTAAACAGAGGAAGAGATGGGGCGTTGGGACAGCCATTTGCATCAAGAACTACTATAGGCAGTTTCTTCGAATAGCAATCAAATATCCCCAAGTCCTAGTTCCTGCTATGTTTTTCATGTTTCCAACATTAACGCTTTTTCTTTTGAATTGTTTTGTTTACAGTCCACTTATGGAAAATTTTCTTATTATTCCTATGATGTTTGTGTCGGCACATTTCAGCATTCTAATACCAATTATGTCTTTCGTGTCGATGGGCGTAGCAGTCACCAAAAATATCGCGCTGTCATTCGCAACCTTTGGAATATCCTCAATTCTCTTCTATCCTATTGCCAGAAACCTAGATATTACGTTTAATCCATTAGAATTTGCTATCTACTTCTTCTTCTATTGTCCAATATGGCTCTTAATAGTGATAGTAAGCTTCATCAGAGTTTTCGTCTTTTCGAAGCATAGCTTAGTAGATTGGAAAGTGTAGAACCATAACCGTAAGCCGATCTTGAAATAGGACTGAAATGTTTGACCGCAAGTCGTACCTTTACGAGATTTTCGGAAGCGTTCTGATAGGTTTTCATCAAGGTTTAGATCGATTCCGTAGAAGCAGTTGAGATATTTTGTTCTAGATTCTTATATGACTTAGCTTGGTAACCACAGCAAGGGCTTTGAACCATCAGCTTATGACTTAGGCGAACAAAGCTAATATTTGCTGAGTATGAAAAAGGTTGATATCAATCGTTCGGTGAAGCCAAAGAAATGTATCCCACCTTCGGGGGGCTGTCACCTATGCAGCAAGTCACGTTGCTGTTGGTTACAACAGTTACAACTATGATTGGAATCTATGCGTTAAATACATTAGTTTTGACGTTTATCTCTCTGTACGGCCGTAACAAAGTTGAGAAGCCTCCTCAAATCGCTGACTGGCCAACGGTATCAATACATTTGCCTCTTTACAACGAAAAGAAAGTAGCTTCACGTCTCATCAACTCATGTTTAAGTCTCGACTACCCGAAAGATAAGGTTGAGATTATTGTAGTCGATGACTCAAATGATGGGACTACAGAAATTGTTCAGGCTTTAGAACGCAGCAACCCAAAACTTGTGAAGGTGATACATAGGGAAAGTAGAGACGGATACAAGGCTAAAGCTTTGCAAGTTGCTCTTGAGAATAGCCGTGGAGAATTCATAGCGATATTTGACGCGGACTTTGTTCCTCCCTCAGACTTCCTGAGAAGGTTAGTTCCCTATTTCCAGATCTCCGATAAAATAGCGTTTGTCCAAGCTCGATACGGACACCTGAATTCAGGATCATCGCGGCTTACTAAAGGTATAGCATTAGGAATAGACGGCTATTGTATGGTGGAGCAAAGAGCCCGCTACGTCGCGAATCTCCTAGCTCACTTCAGTGGGACTAGCGGCATTTTCAGGCGGAAAGCTGTGGAATCTGCTGGCGGATGGTCCGCCGACACGCTTGTAGAGGACTTGGATCTGTCTGTCCGCTTACAGATGGGAGGTTGGAAGTACATCTATGTCCCCAGCGTCGTCTGTCCGGGCGAAATACCTCCTATGTTCGACGCCTTCAAAAAGCAACAGCACAGATGGGTAAAAGGACATACTGAGTGCTTAAGAAAACACTGGAAATCTATTCTCAAACATGATGGGTGGTCTCCGCTCAAGAAGTTCCAAGCTTTGATTCAACTAAGCATATACTTCGTATTCCCTCTAACGATAGCTGCTTTTTTCTTGACGGTTTTGAGCTACGTCGTTTTCCCCCTGTTCTTCTTCCTACACGAGTATTGGCGTTACGAGTTTACGCCCCTGATCTTAGGCTTTTCAGCAATCATATATGCGGCTCCCCTCACCTCGTACGGTATGACTATTGTTGAGCTTAGGCACGAGAACAGAGAGGGCTTGAAGAGGCTTATCTACATACTCTACTTGATGTATCTCGGGTATAGATTGGTCCTTAGTAACACACGAGCTATCTTTGAGGCTTTGCTAGGGCGCAAGTCTCCTTTCTATAGAACTCCGAAGTTCGGGCTTATCGATAAGGTTTGACAGCGCAGACTAATGCAGACAAGATGATTCATATGCAACAGGTTTGCATCGCCATACCGACATACAACGAACGTGGAAACTTGCCGCGGCTAGTGAATGGTCTTGAAAAACTCTTCGAGGAAAAAGGGATTAAGGGGTTCTTGGTTATTATTGACGATGGGAGTCCCGACGGTACGGGAGAACTCGCCGATGAGTTAGCTTCGAGGTATTCTAACATAACTGTGATTCATAGACTCAAGAAGCTTGGCCTAGGAAGCGCCTACAAGACAGCCTTCCGAGAATTTCTGGAAGACCTTGAACCGAAAATCATTTTCGAAATGGACGCCGATCTTTCACACGACAGGAATGACATCCCCAAAATCCTAGATGGTTTTTCAAAAGGGTTTGACGTGGTTGTTGGATCCAGGTACGTAAGGGGCGGCAGAATCGTCGGCTGGTCGCCTAGGAGGAAGATTATAAGCTTTGGAGCCAACTTTCTCGTTGCTAAGTTGTTGAACTTGGGGGTAAGCGATGCGACTAGTGGATTTAGAGCCTACGGAGACTATGTTCTAAGATCGATAGATTTGTCCCGTGTAAGGTCGGAAGGCTATGCCTTTCAAGTCGAGATGCTTTACCAATGTAGGAAAATAGGTTTCAAGATAGGAGAAAGCCCCATAACTTTCTACGAGAGAAGAAGGGGAAAATCAAAGTTGAGGACGGGCGAGATGTTGGGATTCTTGCGTACGGTTTTATCATTGAGATCAAGCCGCGGTCGCGCGAACAGCCCGAGTCGCTAGCGCACGCCGCCATTTCGACATTTTTTTGAGCCACATTATTTTGCCGTCGTTGCTTGTTTCTGTCTTTTCCGTCTTCTGTACATGTAGGCTGAAAGACCGATTACTACGAACGGCGATACTGAAACTACGATGATGATCAAGCCACGGATTACTGCAAATAGTCCTTTGAGGGCTGTTTCGAAAGTTTCTTTCCAATTCATGCCTGGAGGCGTGAATGGAGGCGGAGGCTCAGTCAGCCTGACTGTGATCACCGACATGGCTACGCTTCTCTCAAGATAGTTTATTTGTCCTTGGAGACTTTCAATCGCTCCTCTCACACGTTCGAGTTCTTTTTCAACCCGAATAATTTCATCCACGGTCTTTGCCATAGCTAGTATTTCGTGGAGACGTTTTTCTTGTTTCTGCAAGTTCCCCAGTCTAGCTTTCAAATCAATGTACCGCTCAGTAACGTCTTCGCTAGTTGTACGTTCGTCCAGAACCTTGCCATAGCCCTCAATTTCCTGAATCGCCATACGGAATTTGTCCTTTGGAACTCTAATCGTGATTTGAGCTGTATCCTTTGTTCTGGAAGAGCTTGAAACGTAGCCGCCATATCCTTCAGCCAAAGCTCTAATCTTGAGTAGGACGCCTTGAACTTCCCCTGTTTCAAGGGAAACTTGTGCATTGTAGATCACCGTTCGCTCTTCAGTCGTGGGTGGGGGCTCGGTGACTTGCGGCAGCCCAGAACGTGAATCTATAACCCCGGCGTCCAGAGTTTTTTCAACTATGAATTTGCCATACGGAGAATATAGTGTGCCGACAAAGAAGGATGCTGCTACAAGGATGATTATGGCAAGCGATATTCCTACCATTTTCCTCTTGGACATTCTTAATCGCCAGCAACCTCTTTGCTAGAGCTTATTTAAAAAACCAGACTTTGAAACACTTTGTTCAGAAAATAGAACATGTGCGGCTTCTTATATGAGCCAAAGTTTTTGCGTTGTTCTCGTGTTCCTAAGATTTCTCTACGGTTTCTTGCCAAGTATTTTCCTTGTGGATACGAACAGTAATATGCCAACGACTATAGTCCACACGACTATGTCAGCGACCAAGTTTAACACGTTGATTCGCCAAGGGAAATACTCTGGAGCTATTACAAGCCTAATAAGCCAAGAAAACGGATATCCATAATGAACCGCACCCACTAGCATGGGTGTGTTGGGAATCAGACCTGTCAATAACGTTATTGCCACTCCACCGATGATTGCAAATATCCGGATCTTTGCTTTCATTGTATTTCACTTGAATTGGCGCCTTTTGCCGAGAATAAGGATGAAGGATGGAATTGAAAATATGGCGCAGAAAATAAGTGACAGATGAAACAACATAGTCGGCGTGTTCGGATTAAAGCCTGCGAAACCTGCTGAAGCCTCGAAAGAAACTAGTCCAGTGACGAAAACGAGCGGAGCCAAGGCGAGCCCCAGCCAAATTGCCCATCGCTTCATTCTAAGGATTCCAAAGCTGGAGACCAAGCACAGTGCTCCAAGGATTTCTAGTGGAACCAGTCTCAAATCGAAAATGATTGGAAAAGCAAGAGCATAGACTCCTGCCAGTAGATAGTAGATCGCGGAAAACCATATGCTTAGAGACTTCACGCCCACACCTGATTCAGTATCTGCCATATGCCCTAACCCTCTCAGATCAAGAGACAGCTCAGTCGCTGCTAGATGGCTGACGATCAATATATGACGATTGCTTTAGGATATAAAATCAATCGCAAGATATGGCACTTTATTACGCCAGTTCAAAGCGACTTTAGAAAAACCTAGAAGAAGGAATCCAGCCTTCTCGTTCCCACAAGCTCCTCGAACTCTACCCCTAAAGCATCTAGAACCTGCTCGAATGTTGACCGGATATATTCCATGTATTTCGCGGAGTCTATTTCTGATGGAGACGCTAATTGAACCGGCTTTACGCCAAGCTCTCCCAAGACTTTCACAAAAGCGATTAGGTCTCCAGCCTTTATTTCAACGCCTTTCTGCGCGAGCAGATGGGCTGCCTTAACATGTTGAGGGGTTGTTTTAATATAGCGGTCAGGCGGCTTGCTGATCATGACACTGAAGGCTAGTTCCTCAAGGCTATACTCGCGGTTCCTCAGCTTCAAGTAGCAGCTTCTCACAATCTCCTTAATCTTCTCCTTAGCCATTTCAAATTCTTCTCGAGATTTCACTTCACTTAGAGTTTGAACCATCTCGTAGAACGCACGTTTCAGAAACTCAGGCACATGTCTTTTCTTCCCAGTTAAACCTTTGATGTCGACGCTTCCATCCGGGTAGACGCCCAGATAATTCTTCTTTCTCGAGCTTAAGGCTAGGTACCGGTAGTTCTTGTCGACTTCAAGCTCCATGCCCAGAGAAGCCTTTGACCATTCGATCAGTTGTTCAAGCTGTTTTTGATTAGGGCTGCCCAAAAAGATTGAGTCTGTATCCCCATAGAATACTTCAACTCCCAGCGACCTAGATTTTTCAATAGTCTGCGTTATTGCATATCTTCCGATTGCAGATGTAGCCTCGGCTACCGGAGGACAATACAGAGCAAAGCGGTCAGCTCCGAAGACGCCGTAGCTAGCGTTCAGAATCACTTTTAGCGCGTCGGACACAACCTTATACCAGCCCCGGAGCTCAGCTGAAATGCTAGGGTCCTTAGACTTCGGCTTATACCAGTTTACCCGGAGATCTCTAAGAGATCCTATCAGCAAACTTTCTAGGGCTCTACGTTTTTTGCAGACCCAGTGAGGGGTGCCTGGAACCTTATTGTTTCTGCATTCCGCATCGGAGTGGGGGCAGAGAATTGTTTCATAGCCCAAGTTCCAAACTTTTATTATTGATGGGTATAGTGAAGCGAAATCAACAACAGCTACGTTGAAGTGAGCTCCGGGAATAGGTTCAACAACAATCGCGCCCTTGTATTTCTTGCCTTTAATAACTGCTTCAGTAGTGGTTCCGCCTTTGAGGGCTAGAATATCCTCCGGCCTAGGGATTAAGTAGTTTCGCTTTCTATGTTCGCGGTACATCAGGCTTCTAATCCAGCTGGAAACACCCTGACGGGTTACGTCTTCCATGGGCATGTAGCTTATTCTTGACAGAACCATGATCAACTTCATGACGAGGCTGTCGTTGAAGGTTGTTAAACCCATAGTGATTTCAGCGTCTCTGAAACAGTATTCAGCCAAGTCTCTGTAGGTGAGCTCCGAAACCGGCGCTTCAATTTCCTTCTTTCTGATGTTGATCAGGGATTCGCCGACTTCGTCGAGGGTTATCTCTCTATATTTTTGACCGAACGCGTAAACCTGAATAGACCTATTAAAAAAGAACCTGTAAAGGTCTATGTGAACACCATACTTCAGTGACGCAGTGTCTCTACCAATCTCCATCGGTATCTGCTCCCTAGTGAACCCCCTATTTTGCGCACGATGCCACAAATATCTTAGGTCAAAATCATCTCCGTTGAAAGTCAGGACAATTGGGTAGTCCAGCAGCGCCTTGAATATTTCGATGAGAAGCTTGTCCTCGCTGTCGTAGTACTCTATACTCACTCCACTCAAAGCCAACTCGCCTCCCTGCTCTACGCCAAGCCTCTTCAGCAACAACACACGTTTCCTACTGTCTGAGCCGAAGATTGTTGCGCATATCACTGGATGCTCAGCTTGGCTGGGATCTGGAATCCTCGTTGCCACAGGGGAGGAGACTTCTATATCTAGGGCGGCGCGTCTGAATTCTGGGACTGGAGATTCCAGCAACCGAATCCAGTCTAGGGCCAGAGTCATATGTTCTGGAGACTCATCTCCTAAAGCGCGTTTCAAGGTTTGAAGGGTTTCAGGCGGCGGATGGTATTCAGTTTGAATAAGCTTTCCATTTTCCACCCTATACTGCATTCCGGGCTCGAGTAGACGATCGTAAATGTAGTTTTCAACGTATTTTATGTCTGCTTCCCAAGCCTTTATGATGTCCCTTATGCATCCAACAGGCCTCCCGCCTATTGAAAGAGGGTCTTTCGCAACAATCTTAGTAAGCTTAACTTCTCCATCTCGCAACGCATCAAATTTTTCAACTTGCTCCAAGTGGTCAAAGCCCGTATGCCTCGTGAGAGATTCGTTAGATTGAAGTTTTCCCACGTCTTCGGTTGAGAGGCAGTACGGCATATGGCCTGTGTCATCATACAGAAAGTGGATATGGTTGGTTTTCGATTCGTAGAGTTTCAGGTAGGCCTTACGCTTCTCTCCATCATACCCAATGGATATAAAGTATGATTCCGGAAAGTCGAGAGGAGTCTGAGGCGTAAACTCAAGAGATTTCTTTTCAGCCATCAGTTGATCTTCTGGGGATTTTTCAACCTTTTCTACTTGGGAGAAGTAGGCTTCCAGCCGCTGCGTCATAACATTATTTTGCTCCAACTCCGCTATTTGTTTGGCTGAATTAAAACAATTTCCATAAGCTTTGCGTCGATGACCATGGCAGGCAGGCTTGGAACACTTGATGTCTGAAGCTTTAGGATTGTCAGTTGAGGCTTTAAGCTGGATGGAGCTTGAGAGGCTGAGTGAAAGACAGGCTTTCGCGAAAGCCTCGAAGCAGCTTGCCGTGAAAAATGTTAGCTCACTTAGAATGGCTCAACTAATGATTATGGAAACTCTTCGAAGACTGAACCTTATAGATGAAGTTGCTGATGAGGCATTGCATCCAAAATCACTTGGGAGTTTCAAGCTTGGAGTCAAGAACTTCATACGTTTGTACATTTACTGGACAAAGTTCCACCGATCGAGTTTCAATGAAGCAGTAAACTTCCTAAAGTCTGGGAGGCGCCTACTTGGCTGGCGGGAGCTTAGGACTGTGGAGATTGCTTTTGGAAAAATACTTGGAACAGATCCAAACGATCTTGTTAGCAGGGCGGCCAATAGTGAGCGAATCGCTCTTGAGACATTTCACCCAGCCTGGTTCGTGCAGCTTTGCAGCACACTTCTAGGTAGAGGCGAAGCTGTGAAGCTTCTGCGAGGAAACATGAAACCTCCACCCACATATTTGAGGGTAAACACGCTGAGAGGCGATGAGGAGGATATTCTCAACGAGCTTTCCAAGGAAGGGATAGAACTTGAGGAAGTAGTTGGGTTGAGATTCCTATACAAGCTGGTGAAGGCTAAAGTACCATTTGTGAGGACAGATGCCTACAAGTCAGGCCTATTCCATATTCAGGATAAATCCAGTTGTTTATGCGTTGAAATTGCAGATGCGAAGCCGCGTAACTTGGTGCTAGACATCTGCGCCGCTCCAGGATCTAAGACCAGCTACCTAGCGCAATTGATGAAGAACAGGGGTAGGATACACTCTGTTGACTATTCGACACGCAGAATGGGTGTTTGGAAAAAAGAGATGAATCGTTTAGGGGTGAAGATAGCTGAGCCGCTAATAGGAGATGCTCGCCAACCACTGCCCCTAAACATGAAAGCAGACATCGCGGTACTAGACCCACCCTGCACAGGAACTGGGATTTTCGCTAGAACACCCTTGGCTAAGTGGAGGACAAGCCCTGACACGATTCATGTTCTATCGAAGGTGCAGTGGTCCATGCTTGAAAACCTCTGCGAACTCATAAAGCCGGGCGGAAGCATCATCTACTCCACATGCAGCATCACCCTAGAGGAAAACGAGTTCCTCATCGAACGCTTTCTCAAGCTCCACCCAGATTTCAAGCTTGCAAAGGCGCGAAAAAGCATAGGCCTGCCGGGATTTCGCGGATTAGTGAGCTGCCAGCGGCTATACCCGCATATCCACGAATCAAACGGGTTTTTCGTGGCCAAGCTCGTGAAGAGCTAATTGGCTGACATATTTTACCGCCGCCGTTTTCTGCAATAGCTTTCAAGCGTGCAAGCTTTGCATTTCCTTCTTCTGCAAAAATCTTTCCCAAGCCTTACGAGAGCGGCCTCAAAATGAACGAAGGTTTTTCCTTTCACGCTGCTTTCCTTCCAGATTTTCTCGAGGTCTTTCAATGCTTGGCCTCGTCCAACCTCGTCTCGTCTCCTTAGCCTGACAAGTCTCAGATTTTCAGCTGCTTCAAGCGCTAGGTCTCCGGGAAGGGGGCAGGCCTTCTTCCAGACTCCTCTCAATTCTCTGAGAAAGATGTTCGCTGTTACGTCTCCTATACCTTTTCCAAGCTCTTTCAGCCGTCTCTCCAGATCTCTGGGGTCTGAAGCTGCATTGTGAAGGTTGGTTAGGCTACCGTGGTATTTCTCCGTAAGAGTCTTCATGATGTCAAGAAGCTTCGTCGCGGTCTTGAAGTCATAGCGAACATATCCTCCAGCATCCAAAATCTGCACAAGCCCGTCCCAACCTGTCTGCAAAATCTTCTTGGGGATGAGAACCTGCTTTTCAGAGAACTTCCGGAAAGTGTTGGTAACGATTCTTTCTGTTATCCTTGCGCCATAGAGGATAGAAGCTAAAAACCACTTGAATACCTCATCCTCGTCACCACTATCGACGTTGATGCCAAGCCCTGTGGAGAATTTGCTTCCCAAAGTCCCCACAAGTCTTCTTACTACTTGCCTGTTTCGAGGAAGTTTTCTGGCACTTGGCTCACTACTAAATGCTCGTGGGTTCAAGCCTGCCGCTTTCCCACGTTCTGTTTGCTCATACTCATATGCCTTTTGGAATTGCAAAGGTTTTATGTAGGCGTTGTCTCCCAGCTTGAGTTTAGTGGGGATCGGATATCACTTGGAGAACTGGCGTCTAATAGATTTGGGGAAGGCTGAGCCGTATATGGCCCAGACGTTCTACGAAGCTGTTGCAACTGCGGTAGACAAGGGGCTCTTTCCCAACACAATCCTCCTCGTTCAGCCTGCCAGTCCATACGTTTGCATTGGTTACCATCAAGAGTTAGAGAAGGAAGTTGACGTTGACTATTGTCGGGAAGTGGGGCTTCCCATCATTAGAAGGTCTCAGGGTGGGGGCGCAACCTACCTAGACAGCAGTCAAGTCTTCTATCAGGTGGTGGCCCAGAAAAAGAGTAGGGCGATCCCCTCGCAGGTTGAAGAATTGTTTGAGAAGTTGCTGGGCGTTACAG
>CAZAQQ010000013.1:0-16154 GCA_964487485.1 uncultured Candidatus Bathyarchaeia archaeon
ATGTCCCGATCGACTAGGCGAATAGAACCTACTCCCATCGCGGCGAGCTGCATTGCGGAGACGCATCCTAAGCCGCCTACTCCCGCTATGCAAACTTTAGCTTTCTTGATTTTTAGTTGCCCTTGCTGACCAATTCCTCTCAAGACAATTTGCCTAGAGTAGCGCTCTAAATCTTCCTTGCCGAGCATGCTTTCCACAAAGGTGAATAAGCTTGCAGCCCCACATTTTAAGGTAATCTCAAATTGCTCGACTAAACCTAAATGGTGTTCGATCCTTGATGGCAAGCCAGCTGGTAACCTAATATTACGTCTTGGAAAAAAGTAGATAGAAATGCCATACAACTTCTCCAGAACTCTTCCTTGGGGCCAAAAAGAGTGGGCTTTGCATGAATTGCACATGTTCGCTAACAAGTGAAATTCAAGATTGAAGTCAGCGACGGTTATCAGCCTTTAGAAACTTGGCCTTTCCCAATCAGGTGAATTCTTGTTTTGGGGAGCAGATCTCAGAAATATTTATCTCCGTAAAACTCCACCGGTACAACAACTTCCTGCGGGCGAATTTATTGGGCAATGCTTCAGAATTCCTATTCTTAGGCCAAGAAGAGCTTGAAGAAATAATGAAAAAAGCTAGAGACTTAAGTTGGAGTCATTTCGGCAAGAGAATTCATTTTTATGCTCCGAGCTTTATTCACTATGAAGCTTCTTTCTTTCGCTCCTCCCCAGACATATTTCCATCAATCTCTTTGACTGGGGAATATTGTGCATTGAAATGCAAACATTGTCAAGGGAAAATTTTGGAAACAATGATTCCAGCAACGACACCTAGCGAGTTGGTGGAAGCATGCTTCAGCCTTAAGGAGAGAGGATGCAGAGGAGTTCTTATTAGTGGTGGATGTCTGCCAAACGGCTCTGTTCCCCTTGATAGGTTCGCAGAGGCAATTGCTCAAGTCAAGAGAGAACTAGGGCTAACGATAGTAGTGCACACCGGAATCGTCAGTGAGCCTACGGCGAAGAAGCTAAAATCGGCGGGAGTTGACGCCGCCCTAATAGATATAATTGGGTCCGACGAAACCATACGGGAGATTTATGGATTGAACGTGAAAGTTGAAGATTACGCCAAATCTTTGGAAGCTTTGCATTCTTCTGGGATACCGCTTGTACCGCATGTGCTAATTGGTCTTCATTATGGTAAGCTTAAGGGTGAGTTTAAATCGCTTGAGCTAATTTCAAAGTGCGATCCTGCCGCTGTAATAGCTATTGCTTTCATGCCCATTCACGGGACTCAAATGGAAAATGTTGAGCCTCCAACGCCACTGGATGTAGCGAGAGTTCTTGTTGCAGCTAGATTCATGATGCCCAGTACTCCGTTAGTTTTGGGGTGCGCTAGACCTGTTGGAGAACACAGGATCAAAACTGACATGCTTGCTGTTAAAGCAGGTGTCAATGCGATAGCCTTCCCAGCGGAGAAAGCCGTCTTCCTAGCGAAATCTATGGGTTTAGACGTTTCTTTTTCGCCAGTATGTTGCTCACAAATCTATGAAGACATCAAAAGGAGATAATGACCAAGGCCAAAAGTCCTAGACTATCAAGCATAAGGTGAGAAATTCTTTGAACGAATGGAGGTTCATTGACACCGGTGCTCGTTGCGCTGCAGAGAATATGGCGCTTGACGACGTGCTCCTTGAATGTCGAGCTAACAGTCTAGTACCCAACACAGTGCATTTTCTACAATTTGATCCTCCAGCAGTTCTAGTTGGCTACCATCAGGTAGTTGAGCATGAAGTTCGGCTGGAATTTTGTGAGGAAAGGGGAATAGATGTTAATCGGCGCATAACCGGGGGCGGCGCCATATTCTTCGACAAGTCGTCACTAGGATGGGAGATTGTTGCCTCCAAATTCGATTTAGATTTTCACCAGTCCATAGAAGAGCTTTACAGAAGTTTGTGTAAAGGCGCAATTCTGGGATTAGAGAAGCTTGGGATTGAAGCGGCTTTTAGGCCTAAGAACGACATAGAGATTGATGGGAAGAAGATTTCAGGCACTGGAGGAACTGAGAAAGATGATGCATTCCTCTTTCAAGGCACCTTGTTGATAGATTTCGATGTTGAAACTATGCTTCGTGCGCTGCGAATTCCAACTATTAAACTCAAGGATAAAGAAGTGAAGACCCTGAAAGAGAGAGTGACTTGCGTAAGCTGGCAGTTGGGGCACAAGTGTTCCGTAGGTCGGGTCAAAGAGGCACTGAAGGAAGGGTTCCAAGAGGCCCTAGGAACAGAATTCTCCGATAGCGAGCTAACAGTCCACGAAGAGGGGTTCCTCAAAGATAGAGTAAACAAATTTCAATCGGCTAAATGGGTCTTCCTTCAAAGAAGACCCTTAAATGAAGCAGTTGAGGTTCATGCCATTAACAAAACTTCCGGGGGCTTAATTCGCGCCTCCCTAGCAATAGACGAAAGAACTCAAATAATAAAAAGCGCAATTATCACAGGTGACTTCTTTGCTTATCCATCCAGAGCAATCTTAGATTTAGAGGCCAGCCTAAAGAACGTTCCATCTGACGAAAGCGAAGTTCGAAATGTCGTTCACCATTTCTTCGAGGTAAGCGGAGCCAAAATTCCCGGAGTAACACCTGAAGAATTCACCAAAGTCATTATTGAGGCAACTAGAAAAATGTCCTACCGCTTCTTCGGAGTTAGCACACCAGAAGCCAACCATATTTACCCCATTCTTAAAGACACCGAGGAGACGCTCAGCAACGGGTGCAACATTCTCCTTTTACCATATTGCGCTAAGCTTCTGAAATGCGAATACCGAAAAAAAGACGGCTGTATCAAATGTGGTAAATGCTCCGTAGGTACAGCCTACACCATGGCGGAGGAAGCGGGATTCATTCCGATAACTATACAGAACTTTGAGCATTTGATTGAAACGCTGCGTGAGCTTAGACAAAACAACCATGGAGGATACATCGGATGCTGCTGCGAAGCTTTTCTTTGCAAACATCAACAAGATCTCGAAGATGCGGGCGTTCCAGGAATCATTGTCGACATTGATAACGAAACTTGCTACGACTTAGGAAAGGAGGAAGAAGCGCTTCAAGGCAACTTTGAACGTCAAACTGAGCTCAAAATAAACCTTCTCCGAAAGTTAATGGACATCGCTGGTAATCGCCAGCAGGCTGGACGACCAGCAAAATGATTGATTTTGACACCATAGTTGTCGGTGGCGGTCCAGCGGGCACATCCTCTGCGATGAGATGCGTGCAGCTGGGCCTCAAAGTCTTGTTGATCGAGAAAGGGAAAAAGGGACGGCATAAGCCCTGCGGCGGAATACTTACCCCAGCTTGCGTAGATATAATCTGGGAAGCACTCAATGTAGAAATGCCGCAAAATGTGATGGCTACACCAAACACCATCGGGTTATACTATGTCCCGCCGAGTGGACGGAAAAACAGCGGTAGCCTCAGCAACTATAAGCTTTTCAACATAAACCGAGACTTGTTCGACAGTTGGCTCCTTACCCTAGCCGAACAATCCGGCGCTGAAGTCTGGGATGAAACACAACTTCTCGGAGTGGATGAAACAGATTCGATTCGAGTTTCGGTGAACAGAAAAGGGCAAATTTTCAGTATCACTACTCAATATCTCATCGGAGCTGACGGCGTATATTCGGCGATTCGGATGCACTTGAATGGCCGCATAAAACAGAAAACAGCATCCGTATTACAGGAGTATTGCAAGGCTAAAGGGGATTTTGGGGATTACTTTTATGTGTTCTTCAAAGGTGAAATCTCACCGCTCTATTCATATGTCATTCCGAAAGACGACCTTTACATAATTGGAGTTGGTATCCCCACTACTGATTTTGCTGCAATAAACAGTCGCGTTGCCAAATTCATGGATTGGTTGCGAGAGGAATTCAAACTCAAGTTGATACATCGGTGCAAGAAAGAGGTTTGGGCTATTCCTATCGGATCTACCTTTCGAGGTGAAGGTAATGTGATTCTAACCGGAGATGCTGCTGGGTTCTGCAACACCTTCTCAGGTGAAGGCATTAGATTAGCTATCGCAAGTGGAGTTGCAGCTGGCAAAGCTATACAGAACGCATTGTCCACGCAGCAGCCTCTTGCACTTGCTTATGCACGTCACGTTAAGTGGATTGATCAACTTACCCATGCGACATGCGATTTCGCAACTGGCCTAACAGACAGGGACAGAGAAGAATATGTCAAATCTGAAATTAACAGGATTCCACTGCAATAATGAGGTTGTTCAAAACCCATAGTTTTTGAGTTGGTTTCGTTTTCGTATGGATCGTGGTACTGGGCTTTCGATATTCAAAACAGGGGCTCGATTGCTTAAAGGCTAACAATCGTTCTTTGCAGGTGCAGATTGAACACTCAAACCATATTAGTAAGACCAGATCTGCCTTTTGACCACCGCAACATCTTTCTTTGTCAATGGAAAAGGGAAGTTTCTGATAGGCTGGCTGGGCCGCTCATTCGCGAAAGGTCTATTGCATCCTGGGCAACCTGAAGTTTCGAAAGGTTTGCCTGTCTCAACGATCTTTCCAAGTCTATCATTATCAATTCCGAAATTCGCTATTCTACTTAGGTTATCAAACCTCATAAGATCTGATCTTGAAACCTCATTGTCTATCAAGTATCGGGCTAGTTGAACTCTTCTGTATTGCCCGATAGGCGGTTGAGGTCTGTTTTCCAAGGTTGAATTCGCTTCAGGGAAGAATGAAAACAGATGAGTTCTAGCCTCAAGATCGTGAACCTCTTGTATGGTGGAAACCATTTCTCTCTCGCTTTCACCTAATCCAACCATTAAGTGACAGCCAACACGACCTTCTCCCATGACATCAACTGCCTCTTTGAGCCCGCCAACATACACATCCCATCTATGGGGGCTTCGCGCTTCTTTGCCCCGCAATTCATGAAAAAGCGTTGCCGTAGCCGCGTCAAGGGCTATGCCCATCATATTCGCACCGCATTGCTTGATTCTCACCATGTGCTTCCGAGTAAGAAGTGTTGGAGTAACTAGGGTGGAGATCGGTAGATCTACTTCGCCGTGAATCTTTTGAATGATAGTAAGAAGATCTTCTGGCGCTTTCGGGTGGGTTATCATTGAAACGCATACTCTCTCAACATCGCTTTGAATTGCCTTTGTCCTTTTAATAACCTCATCAAGCCTGTAGGAAGGCCACTCGACTCTGATCAGGTTCTTACATTCGCTGCCTCCGGGTACTTCCCTAGCTTGTCCACAGTACAAGCAGTTGGCCTTACACCCCTCCTCATACTGCATCAGAATGTTGATGCAGGTCAGCTTTGCGTTCCGGTGGAATAGGCCTCGCTCAAACCCGAGCGTCATAGTTGCCGCGCAACTAAGCCTGACCCATTCAGGGGACTCCTGAATCATACTTTGCTCCTAGCCCCGTCACAGACAAATAGACACATGATTCCTTTTCTTGAATTTATCGGATCACAAGCCACTATGTCGAACATGACTAGGTAGCGAATACTCCTATTAACGGCTTCTTTGAAGTCATCAGCTTGTGAGAAAAGAAAGGTTAAATATGACGCCGTCATAAAACATCTCCACTAAGCAGTCCTATTAAGGATTCACAAGAAGTTGGGAAAAACAGCATATGATATACAAGAGCATACTTGATCTGATCGGTAATACTCCAATGGTTAGAATCAACTCACTGAATCCTAACAAGAACCTAGAGATGTACATCAAGCTTGAGAAGTTCAATGCTGCAGGCTCGGTAAAAGACAGGATCGCCAAATACATGATTGAATATGCAGAAAAGGAGGGGCTTCTGAAAAAGGGCATGACCGTAATAGAGCCTACAAGCGGCAATACAGGCATAGGATTGGCTCTTGTCTGCAGGGCCAAGGGCTACGACTGTGCGTTTATCATGCCAGAGACGATGACTATGGAAAGGAGGCAGATCCTCATCACGCTTGGCGCGAAAATCATCCTGACTGATGGCAAGAAGGGGATGGATGGAGCAGAAGACTACGCCAAACAGCTCTCGAAAAAGTATCCGCAGAAGTACTTCATGCCCAACCAGTTTGATAACAAATACAACGTGTTAGCACACTATGAGACTACAGCAGAGGAAATCTGGAGGGACACAAATGGCAGAATCACACATTTCGTGGCTGGTCTTGGGACTTCAGGCACAGCTGTAGGTGTATCTCAGAGGCTCAAAGAGTATAATCCAGACGTTAAGATCATCGCGGTTGAGCCGGATCCCTCAACACCGATCCAAGGCTTGAAAAACTTCGACATACAGTATGTCCCACGGATATGGGAGCCTGAGAGGATCGATGAAATACATTACGTGACATCTAAGGATGCAGAGGAGTCCGCTCGACTCCTGGCTCTAGGTGAGGGCATTTTCGTCGGACCGAGCTCTGGCGCCATCTTCCACGTGGCTTTGAAGAAAGCCAAGGAGATTGAAGGCGGTTTGATGGTTGTCATGTCACCTGATGGTGGTGAAAAATATCTGAGCACAACTCTATGCGACCCGGTTCGATGCCTAGAATGTGCCCAAAGATTCGGAATTAAATGCTCTTACTTCGATGGAAGGCCCATAATTGAGGCGAAGGCTCTTACTACTGAGATCGTGTCCCCTTAAAGTCCTATCATCTATCGGGCTCAGTAGTAGGCCCTTTCTGAGGCTGCTGCTCCGCGGTGCTACTAGATTCCTTTTCAACAATTTGGCGAAGCCGATCCCTGTCTGGCGCTCCAGTGATCCTTATTCTACCGTTGATAATAAGAGTAGGCACCTCCGTGATATTGTACACTTCCTTCCTTTTCATGCCAATGTCTGAAAATACATTGTACTCTTCAATTTTCAATGACACTTCGTCACCCAGTTCGGCTGAAAGATCTTCAACCACCGACCGTGCTAGTGTGCAGTAAGTACACAGCGGAGAATAGAAAAACTCTATAACCACCATGTCCCATCAAAAACTACTGTTGCGAACCACATTACGACTATCGAGATTTTGAAGTCTTGGCATGCGAGTCCAAGATTTCCTGAAAAGCGTTTCTAACATTTATCACTTGATCCCAGCTCAACCCATAAACCGACAGCTTGACATGTTTGCTCAATCCCCTATGTAGGCCAACTATGCCCCGACTCACCATTTCTTCTGCCAAGAAGAAACCTTTCCTGCGATGATGTTCCGATATCTCCCAAAACGCAGGCGTCTCGAAATGTGTTAGATGGTGTCGATGAGGTCTCTCTCCAATCATCATCATACCATCCATCTTCTCCATTTCATCGATAAACCAACGAGTTTTCTCCAGTTCCTTCTCCCAATTCTTGGTACGTTCTACCACATGCGGAAACGAATACATTGCTGAGACCAGCGGTATGCCGCCGATACTGCACCCAAAGATGTTTGGGATTTTCTTACCGAAGGATCTTCCACTCCAATCAGTTCTGATCGTCGATGTCTTGAAGGCTTTCTTCGACCACTCAAAAGATGTGACTAAAAAACCCAGCGGCCCCAGGGATGCCATGGACTTGTGGGCTGACACAGTGATGAAGTCTGCTTTGAACTCTTTCATGTTGATTGGCATAACACCAGCCGTGTAAGCGCAATTAACCATGTAAGGAATGCCGTACTCTTCGGCAATTTCCCCAATCTCCTTTACCGGGTTTAGATTGCCATAATATGGCTCAGCATGAGTTAAGGCTATCAATGCTGGGAGCTTACCGTACTTTGCCCTTATTTCGCCAATCTTTTCAGCAAAATCTTCTGATTTAACGCGGTAGTCAGGATACCCACTGTGGGGGGCCTCAACAAGTTCAATAGCATTTGCCTCAGCAGCCATGAAAGTTGTATAGTGACATAGAGGATCTACCAAGGCGGTTTTCGCATATTCATCAGCTCCCTCGGACCCTGCGAACTCTGAAATTGTTTTCATTACTGTGTACTGTGCCGCTCGAGAACCAAATGTATGTTCGGCTACATCGCCTCCGTAGAATTGAGCAATATCAGCTAAGAAATCACCTATGGGTGGCTTTGAGATTAAGCCGGACCTTCCTGCGAGGCAGTCGAAGCAATTAGCGTAGCCAGCTTTCATCCATTTTTCCGAAGAAAGCTTTTCAACCACTTCCTTCGGCAAAATGCCGCCGGTCATTATCGGGTGGATTATTATATGATCTTTGTAAGGGTTTGATAAACGACCGTACTTACTAATGTCTGATTTAGAGGTCACTTCAACTACCTACACTTTTTGCCTTAATTATGTTTAGATAGTTCTGAACCTTTCCAGCGATTTCATTTATGGCAGACCTAATGCTTTCCGGCGAGTAAATGTCTATACTCATCTCTTCGCTTGTCGCTGTTAAATAAAGATCAAGCCACGGCCCTCTTTCTCTTACGCTATAAGGAGCACGCAATAGGCGTCGCAACTTCTCCGCTGTCTCAGACGCTTCTTTCTCTGAGCTCATCTTTAAAATAAAGTAAACAGTCATTAAACCATAACTTCCATGGAAGTCCTTGTTCAGAAGCACTCTCACCTGAAGCCCATCTACGGTGCTGAAGAAATAATCAATACCCTTTGAAAATCCCGCTTTCTCAAAAGCCTCTACTAGCTCTTTAGGAACATCGCTTGTTCGGCAGCCGCAAAGGGCGCCGCCGGTTTTCGTGATTTCGACAATTTTCTTGGCAATGTCTTCATATATCTCAGGTGGAGCCCCAATTATGACTTCATTTTCCCTGTAATCCGAATAGACCACCCTAGACCCGCTGCATAGAAAGGAGAGGTTGGGCCTGTGAGTCATGTAGGGCATTGCGAAGAATTCCCCGCATGCCTGCTCCCCTCTAAAGTTGACTTGGAAAAAATCGTCCTTTCCAGCTTGCATTATTGCCGCCAGAACCATAACCTGCTTCGGCGTCAAGATCACCAAAATAGTATCAGGTACATCCTTGAAGGCAGTCAGCGGAGCTACTGACACAGTATTGGTTTCGGCTGGTTTGACTCTATTCTTAATGTATGTGTATTTAGGCTCCCTGAAGCCTAGGATAAACTCAGCTGGCATGCATGACTGACTACCTTGGTCGAAGGTGAAGGTCTTGCCATGATAGGCTGCTTGCCTTACCATATGGCAAAACGCCATGGGTTTGTCAGGCTTGGGGAAAGGGCTTCCATCATTTCGATGTACTTTTACCCCTACTAGGTGATACTTCAAGCCTAGAAACGCCATCAAAGTCTCATCAATGTCAAACGAACCGAGTTTCTGTTTCATATTTCGTCACTTTTCGACTATCCTTTTCACATTTTCCACTGGTTGATGATTAGCAGCTGAGACATTTTTGTGTGGAGCCGGGTGCAGGAATTGAACCTGCTTGGGAGCGGTTTCAACTTCATCTGCAGCCGCTTGCCTAACCGGTCGGCCAACCCGGCATATGTCCTAGCTGAATCCAACTTAGTCCTATAAATAGCTCCCTCTGAGTGAGATTTTCTCTCTGAAGAATTGCGTTTTTCCCTTTGGTTGCCTAGATCTGGCTTCCTGACAGTCAATATCTGCTTTCTAAGCTTCGTACTGTTGTTGCTATTTTGGTATTCAACCCTGCTTGGAGCCGATACATCTTTCCCACTTATGTCCCTATCCGCCAATCCACAGCTCCGCGCAAGGGGGTCTAGAATTAGCTTTGTGGGAGGTAAGGTGCTAGATGGCCTCGCAAACACTATCGCCCATGGCCGCTGCCTCTTATGACGTTGTCATAAAGTATTTATGGTATCCCGCTATAAAAATCTGTTGAAGGAGGAAAATTGGCTTTGAAGCCGCCTTGCGAAGTTGTTGCTAGGACTGTGTTGCCATCGATCCGCGCGTTAATCGCTAGGCATCTTATTGAAAGGCACAACTTTACACAGGTTGATGCAGCTAAGAAACTGGGGTTGACGCAATCTGCTATGAGTCGCTATCTTAGTGCTGAAAGAGGAAGGGATGTGGAAGTCACCAAATCTATTGAAGCTGCAGTGAAGGACATTGCAGCTGGCATCGCCGAGGAAAAGCTTTCACAAGAAAACATAATATTGAAAATGTGCGCAATTTGCTCTACCCTTAAAACCGGAGGTGCTTTATGCACTCTCCATAGGCGCATAATACCAGCGTTGAGCGAAAAATGTGAACTATGCGATCTGATCTTTAGGGATCTTCATCTGAGCAAAACCTAGAAAGAAATACCAGTTCTATGCGGCGGCAACCCCTAGGCGTGAACCTCTAACCTAATGTCTCAACTACTTCTCCTTTAATCTGAGCCTTTCCTCCCGTTGGTTCAGCTAGGATTTCGTCGCAAACATTGCATTTCGTGGCCATTGCTGCCCTTTCAAACATGATTTGCTCATTTCCACATTTTGGACATTTGACTTTCAAAAATAGGCTTTCAGGTTTCGGTATAAGTTCCTTTTTCACCAAGGATATCTAGGCTCCTATCTCCAGTTTCCTCAGTCTTATGCCCATTCTTTCAATGACGTAGCCGCAGGTTTTACACTTCAGTTTCAGCAGTTGCTTTTTGGTTGTTTTGGCAGTCCGCTTGAGTTCAGGCCATTTCTTGCCGCCGTAGCCATGTTTCTCTTTTTCATGCCGTAGTACTCCAGCGGCCAATGCTCGTTCCTTGCCTTTCTTGTAGAGGGAGACTGAGTGTATTTGATGATTTTTGCATTTGGGGCAGTATGTGGTGATTTCTTTCGGCATTTTCATGGAGGTCACCATTGTGATATGCTTGGAGTAGAAGAGCTTGTCTTGCCGTTATTTATGCGTTTTTCTTAATGCCTACTTCCAAGCAACTATTTGCTGGCTTCTATTCTTATCGCTACTCCTTGGCGGAGCAATGCTTCAGCATTTTGAAGTGGCAGTGTTGCTATGTCCTCGGCTTTAAAGGGTCCATAGGATTTCATGTCGGTTCCCACTATGGCAGGCATTTCACGAGTGAACCGAACTAGAATTCTTTCCAGCTTATCTTCCTTTGGCTTGAGTGCTGCTTCAGCCTCTTTACCCTCGAACAGATTTTTTATCAACGTTTCGCGTAGCTTGACGATTTCTATTGAGTTCTTGTAGGCTTGTTCCTCCTCTCTGCTTAAGGAATTTGGTGGAATTGAATCTTTCTTAATAGTTGTCTGAGCTATTTTATTGAACCGCAGGTCGACGAGCTGGGAAAGAAGCTTCCTCGCTCTTTCTATTTCTGAGCGGAGAAGTTTGGCTTTCAAACTTTTTTCGTCAAGCATTCTTTGATCTTCTTTCAACTTCTTTGCGTATTTGCTTAGTTCGCTGTAGAAGTTCGGCGGGATGGTTTGCAACTGTTCTGTTAGCTTTTCTTTCTTCCATGCTTCGTATAACTGGTCATACAACTTAATTTGTCACCGGGGTAGCTTTCCCTTTGCAGACAAGCAGTAATGCAGCGTATGCTGGCAAAGTTTCTTTCTGCTCTTTGTAGGGCCCGAATGTCTCTTCCCCAAGCCTAAATTGCGGAGCCTCCGTTATTTGAACAGTCTCTTCTCCCCTCATGGCCAATGCCTGCTTAAATGGGTCAAAAGCCTCCAAGCCCCCTATGTCTGCCTCGACAACTCTTAGTCCAGTTTTTCCATTTAGAGTCTCAGTCAGTCTTATCAGTCTATGTATGTCTGTGGTCACAACTGTGTCTATTCTTGCGCCCAACTTAGCCTCACTAACGGCCTTCTCGATTATTTTTTTCCATGTCTTTATTCCAATTCCGCTAAAGGCTCCCCAGCCAGCTCCTCGCAGCCAGTCCTGAATAACTTCTCTCTGCTGGGCTATTAGTTTCGCCGTTCTGTCCTTAGCCTGTGATGGCTGCGTAATGCCCAAGCTTATCAGGGTATCGTAAACTCCTCTGGCGAGTCTGCCTCTCCACCCTGGGTCGGTGACCTGAGGGCCAATTATCTCTCGTTCAACTCCTCTCTCGTGCAACCCGTGGAATATGGGGTCTAAACCCAAGCCGAGAACATAGTCGACTATTTCCTTCCTTTCATTGTCATTTAAAGTGATTACTTCGTCTGAGAAGACATGTAGATGATAGCCCCTATGTCCTGAAAAGTTAACGTGCATCTCTTTAGTTGATAGGCCAAAGTCTCCTGTCAATATCTCTATGAGCTTCATAACCTCGTCTTTTGCTTTCTCCAAGCATTGCTCGCAAAGCCAAGTATCTTGCTCTATCTTCGTGCTTTGACATTTTGGGCAATTAGCAGGGGCCTCACCTTTTTCCGCTGTGCCGCAGCTTTTGCATAGCCAAGTATCATGAATTTCCTTGCAGGGGGTCCTTATGTGATCAGCATCTATGTCGAAACATAGATCCGACCCATTCCAACCCTTATTTTCCATTTCCTCCGCCGGTTTTTCATAGTAAGCCGTAGAGTGATAAGCATCTGAAGGTATCGTATTCTCTACAAATCTTCTAAGTTCATTGACTGCTTGAAAGGCTCTATGCCTCACCATAATCTTCTCTCTAAAGAGTAGGAAGCCATATTCCCTCTTCTCCATCCTTAGAGGAGGCATTATCCTCTGCGAGTTGTCAAGGTAGTACTCAGAAAATTTTCTCTTTATGTACTCCTCAACTTGTTGAAAGGATGGCTTTTCGTCTATGATCTTTTCCATTCCTCATTGCCCTGAAGAACCGTTGTTTCTACACCTAGCTAGGTGAAGATACTGTTTCTCACTACTTAACCAACATAAGCCGCTTAATACATTCAAAAGAAATAGCGCTACTTTAAGCATTATATTCTTCTGTCTTCTTGGTATCGTCGAGAAGAGTGAGTTTGGGTAAGCAATGGAGTGCTCCTTTTTCTAGATATTTTTTGCTTCAGGGTATAGGTGAAAGCCCCCATACTCTGCCTAGAGGATATCTACTGAAAAAGACCTTCGGTTTAGGAGTCCTTTACTACTTGTTTCGATCAGGCTTGGGTGGAGGAGCTGTAGACAACTCTTTGGATGTTGATACTGGAAGACAACTGCAACCAGAGAATTACTTACCTAGACAATGGCTCAGCTATGTTCTCCGTTGCGGCGGATGAATGTTCAGCAGCCGGAAAGCGAGTTGTACCGCGGGGCCGATTGTAACTGCAGAGATGAGTGTACCCAACCACACTGGCCCACCAAGCATCCACCCAATGACCACTACGCTGACCTCGATGAAAGTGCGTGCCCGACGCACGCTAATTCTGCTGACACGTGCTACAGCTAGCATTAAGCTATCGCGAGGACCAGCACCAGCGTTTACCCCAACGTATACCGCTGTGCCAAAGCCCATGACCAGTACACCAAGGAGTAAATATGCGATTTGGATCCACAAAATGTCTGGAACCTTGGGGACGAACGGTCTGAGCCAATCCACCCACAAACCGATGAAGAGCGCATTCGTCACTGTCCCCCATCCCAATGGTTGCTTGAGACTTATGTCCATCAGTGTGACAATGACAGAGACACCAATAGTGGCCTGTCCCAGCGAGATAGGGAAATGATTCGTCAGCGCCATCTGCAAAACTTCCCAAGAACTGAGGCCGAGATTTGCTTGTACCATGATGTCAATGGATAGGCCGAGAAGCAGGAAGCCGATCTGAATCGTGAGGAAATCGGAGACGAACCGCCTCCAGCCCGTCCAGTGTATCATAAAAATCTCTCTGGCCATGTCTACTCACCAAAACTTCGCATTTGCAGGCGATGTAGTAGCCGAAGATAATTATCCAAAAAATTGCAGATTACTTTCTCTTTCTTAAAATAGTTCTCAACTTTCTTCTGTAGTAGGTAAGGGGATGTCGCACGCTTTTGCATAACTCATCTGGCTTTACGCATATTCCATGGGTTCTGAGCGTATCGCATTTAGGCGGGACATATTTTGTTCTCGTCCCTCTTCTTCCCGCTATGTGCTCAATCTGATATCTTGTCTTTCCTTCGTCGAAATCTGTTATTTCCTTAAACAAGTTGATCAAGTCTTGTTCTGTAGCCCCAATATTTATGAGAAAAGATGTTAGAGTAAATCTTCCTACATGGGATATGTGCGTGCCAGCGAACAGTGCGTCATAGAGATTCTTTATGCACGGTGGCATAGCTTCAGCTGAAACTATTTTAGGCAATTCTTCCGCTTCCCTGAATCCCATTTTGGCTGCTGCTAGTTGGCGAATCCTGCCTACTCTTTGCTCCAGCTGGCTCGGCAGTTCCACTTTCGTTTGCAGGGTTTTTTCAAGAACCTTCCTTTGTACTTCTTCTTCTAACAGTCTAGACGCCTCATCTCTTGTTACATATGTGTACCCTTTCTCAAGTATTCGATTAGTCAGCTTCCATTTGCTCTCTCTTATGTTTACGGCGTTTCTCAAATAGTCCTTGAAGTGGATAGCGTAGTCATAGTAATCTCCCCCTACTGTCAGGCTTACGGGCTTAATCTTCCATCTGAATGTGTTTGATGCGATATCAAGTATCTTCTCAGGTACTTCGTTTCTCAATATTTCATTAGCCCGTTTCGATTCAGCAAGCGCATATCTTCTTGCAACTCTCTCATCCCTAAGTTGACTGACCAGCATGATGGCTGTTGGGAATGAAGGAATCTCCACTTCGACATCCTGCATCTCACCTGACACCTTAGCCTCAACTATAGATTCCTCTATCCTTTTTTCAGCTCTTTCCAAAATGGGCGAGTACTCATCAGAGGCCAGCTCATCTATTTCTATCCCTAAGCCTTTCACGTACTCAGCTGCTTCCGCGGTAAAGGGGTACTTGGCCAAATCGATTTTAGTCAGCATTTTTGATACTTATTCAGCTTCGATGCGAGGTGCTAGGTAGTATAGCAGATGACCTTGTTGAGGTATTTCAAACTGCAACTTTATGGGCATATTTGTTGAATATTCAACGGTGACGACTTCTGACGCTGTTGCTCCAGCTTTTACAATCTCAGCTAAATAGCTTAGGTTGAAGTTTGCTGTAGAAGGTTCTTTCACATCTAGTTCAAGTAAAGCTTCAGTTCCTTTCTCAAGCTCTATGGTGGCGCTGCTCAACTCTCCAGTCGTCTTTATGATGAATTTCTCAGGAGTGGTCTCAAGCCTTACATTATCGCTTATCGCCTGAGAATCCTCAATAACATCTTTCAGGCTCTCAGCCACCAACCGTATTCTTGCATTGAATGTTATCTTGGGGGTTGGAACCTCTTCTTCACCGGGTTCAAGGGTTGGCATTGTGAACTTCCTCGCGATCTTCCCCTTCAATGCTATGTCCAACTTCTTCATCGCTTTGTCATAGGCTATCTCAAGTTTTTCATCGCTTCTAACTCTCCTTAGGAGTTTCAGCATTCCAGCTAAGTTAACCCGGATTTTCGCAGGTTCAGAGCAAGAATATTCGGTGAACGCTGTTTTCGGCCACTCAAAATCAACCATTGCTACGTGAGATGGGTCCATGGACCTTAGCTTTATTCCATCCGAAGTAGCATCAAAATCAGCTTCTTCTATCAGGGTTGAAATGGCTGTTACAAGGTTTTTCCAAATCCTTGCGTCATCCATCACGGCTTTGAACATTCAAATCCCTTACACAAGAAATAGGCAGAGATTTAATGAATCTTTGCTCTGTAAGGTTGCTGACCATGGGCACTGAAGTGCCAACAACTCTTTTGCTAACTGGTTTCCCGCCAAGTATGTTGACAACTTGCACATCTGAAGAATTGAGTCGATGATTCATCTGCCCCCCTTGTCTGAACAAGCCAATAGAAAGCCTCGTTGTGCCCGCATTTTGGGCATTCAGCCTTCATTTTAGGCAACGTCCTAATCTTTTGCTCCTGTTTCCCAATGACAACTATTTTTTCCGTGTCGTGCTTGATTTCAATGACAGACTTTTTTGCTTTTTCCACCTCGTATCCACACTTCGGGCAGTTGAGAACAACTTTCTTAGCTTTCTTAGCTAGCGCTAGAGTGGTTCCACATTTGGGGCAGAATTTCATCGGTAGGTCAGCTGCCTAGGAGCTCTTCTCAAGGTGCTCAATTTAAGTATTGTGCCAATTCCTGTTGCCATATTTATTAAGAATCGATAGGCAACTCCTATTTGTCTATCTGCCCAGTTTTTCTATGAATTTTTCCAGTGTTTCGTTGAATTCCTTAGGTTTCTCAAGCATGACCATATGGCCCG
>CAZAQQ010000014.1:0-10138 GCA_964487485.1 uncultured Candidatus Bathyarchaeia archaeon
CAGATAGTTTATATGAAGCACGACTCGCTTTTCCTATCGTCTTATGTTTGAATGAAAATGTGGTAGGGTAGTGTTTGGAACTATGAGCAGGAAGGCGAAAATAAGGCCCCTATCGGAAAGTGATTTGGACGCAATAGTTGAAATTGATCGAAAGATCCTCGGAAAAAGGAGATGGGAATTCTGGGAGAGAAAAGTCAAGTTTGCTGACATTTATCCAAGACCATCCTTGGTAGCTGAAATGGACGGTAAGGTAGTAGGCTTCATAATGGGATATGTGAGCGGATGGGAATTCGGCGTACCTGACACAGTTGGATGGATCGACACAATAGGCGTGGATCCCGAATATCAAAGAAAAGGAATAGCCAAAGCCCTCTTCACAGAACTAGTTAGAAGCCTAAAGACAACTGGAAGAGAAGAGAAGCCGGAAGCTCCCGGAGGAGGAGCTATTCTAGGAGTAGACACACTCTACACAGTAGTGAACTGGACCGACTTAGACCTTCTAGGATTCTTCCAGAAGATGGGATTCAAAAGAGGAGACATGATACACCTAGAACTCAGACCATAGACGTAGCAGCAAGCATCCAGTCCATCATTTCGCGAGAAGTTTCCGTAGACTACCTCTCCTTGCGCAGCGAGCGCCAACCCGGGTATACCGTAGGGTCTGTGCCTTAACGCCTCTCCCTAACCATCGCACCCAGAATGGCCCCCACGAACAGGATGGCTGAAATGAAGATGAAAGCAATAATATAGGAGGCGTAAGAATCGACGATGAATCCTACTATGATGGGAAGGATGACCCCGCCCATATGTGAGAACAGGCTTACAAAGCCTGTTACTTTCCCGGCAACCGCCGCGCTATGGAACTCTGAAGCTAATACATAGCCAAGTATCTCTGAGCCCATAAACCAGCCTGCCAACAGGATTAGTATAAGCAGCGTAGAAGATTCCCTCACTATCGCAACCAACGCGAAGCAGATTCCGACGGCAACTTCTCCAGAAACATATACAGCTTTCCTCTGACCTATTTTGTCTGATATCCATCCGAAGACTACGATACCGGCTGCAAGTAGGCCTGTGGAAAGCCCTAAGATTGTTCCGGCGTAGATCAACGAGCCCTGCAAAACTTTTGATAGGTATGCGGGCGCAAAAGTATAGAAGCCGTAAAAGGCTCCTGCGTAGAGAAACATCGACATATTCATCAGCCACATATTCCTGCCTAGAAGAATTGCTCGGAGGCCAGCCTCAGAGGCATTTGCTTGCCCCTCACCTTTCGGAGATTCTATACGCCGCAACCCAATTTCTGTTGGCTCAGACTTCACCAGTAGTTTGCAGAGAATTGCTGCAAGGAAAGTGGGAAAAGCTACCAGAAGGAAACTCATTCTCCATCCTACGGACACCTGCAGGATCGGCATGAGGATCATTGCTAGGACGGATCCCGCGCCCAAAGCAGTTGTGTATATGCCTATCGCCGTGCCACGTTCTTTCCTGCTGAACCAATTAGCTAGCAACCTCATTCCAGGCACATATACCATTGCTCCGCCAATTCCCATGATTGCTCGAACCAATATGCCCTGAGAAAAGTTCGCGATTAAGCCGAAGCAGACTGATGCTACCCCCAAGATTGCGAGGGATAGAGGCGCGTAACTTTGATACTTGAAGCGGTCTGCTAAGTAGCCGCTTGGGAACTGGAATGCTGCATAGGCAACTAGGAAGGCAGACATGAAGGAGCCTGCCATTGTAAATGTTAGATCCAAATCCTTCATGATTGGCGGCAGCAAAGGCGGGAAAGCCATTCTGTGAAAAAAGGATTGAAGGTAGGCAAACCATGCCAGCGATAATATGACCCATCGATAGTTCTGCACCAAAATCCGCAATATAGATCCCGCGCACACATGGCTTAGGAATTGTGACATTTGAGCCAAATCTTGGAGTTAGACGGCGAATCTAGGCAGTGCCAAGCAAAATCGCATTTGCATCCTTTCAGGTTTAGTCTCTCCCAAGCCTCTAGGGTTTCGTGACAAAGGCTAATTGGAACATGCCTATCATAGTTGCGAATCCACTCAATCATTTTTTCATACAATCGAATTCGCAACTCAAACAATATTCTTCTCTTCCCATCCCGATCCAACCTCTTCTCTGTCGGAATCCTCAGAAGAAGGCTGTTCGGAAAGCGCTTTTCTATTATTTTCTGGAGACCTGGAAAGAATCTGTAGCTGCCTAGAATAACTCGCAATGGCCGTATTTCTCGATAAACCTGATCCACCATGGCCTCATAATGCTGTTCCCAATTCTCAATGGGGATTAGTGTGTCAAATCTAATCCTAGTTGGGTACCCTGACTCTTCGCAATGCCGAGCTGCCTCCAACCTAGCTTCAAGTGGAGGCGTTTTTCGAAAGGTGCTTGATTCAATAGCTCGAATGAGGTATTCGCAATTTAAGCTCCAAGAAACAAACGTACGGCCTTGATGATCGAGTTTGAGGAGATTTTGGACGTTAGCACTTTTCGTAAGAAGCAAAAGGTACGCGTTTTTTCTAGCTCCTGTCTCGGCGAAATACTGAACGAGTTGCTTTGAAAGGTTTGTTAGAGGGTCTAAGGCAAGGCTGTCAAGAACCTCGCCCACATCGAAGTATTTTGTTCGCGAATTGGTGAGGCTCACATCAATGTCTTGGTACATTCTGTCGTAGTTGATGAAGAACTTGGTTTCAGGCTTGAATCGGTAGGTGTACTGCAGGTAGCAGTAGTGGCAATCGTATAAGCATTGATTTCCAGACTTTAATTCGTAGAAGATAGGGCATGACGGTTCTTTAGGCGTTGGCGGATAGTTATACTCAGAAACAAAGGAAGATCTCCTTAAAGCGCGAACTGGTTTCATACTCTTTGCTAGGTTAATCCCATCAGCTATCTTGTCCCAACTAGCCGCCATTACCGCCACACAATGCTTGATATTCTGCTATCCTATTGAGCTCTTTTCCAATATTTTTCTTTCTGAAGTCGAAGGGGCTGTTTCAGCGCGGCTTAGAAATAGCAATTTATGGGTCGCGGACATTTACCCATATCTAGCTTTTCAAGATGGCCCCTCATAAGGAAGGAATGCATGGAGTCTGCCAAAAAGAGAATCATTATGCACGTGGATATGGATTCTTTCTACCCCTCAGTAGAGAGAGTTCAACACCCGGAATTTGCCAGCAAGCCTATTATCGTAGGTGCTGATCCAAGGGGAGGAAAAGGAAGAGGCGTCGTTTCATCATGTTCTTACGAGGCTAGGAGATATGGCGTCCGATCCGGCATGGCCATTTCCAAGGCCTACAAGCTTTGTCCAAACGCGATCTTCCTACCTGTAGACATGAAGAAATATGAACGCATTTCCGATGGAATAATGAAGTTGCTTAGGAGTCATGCGGATCGTTTTGAAAGGGGAGGCATAGACGAAGCCTACTTGGATGTTACGCAAGCCACGCGAAGTTATGAAAATGCTGAGAAACTAGCTTTGGCGATAAAAAAAGAAGTTCGTGAAAGGTTCGGACTTACCTGCTCCATTGGAGTAGCTCCTAACAAGGCAGTTGCAAAGATCGCCTCGAATCGTCACAAGCCGGATGGGCTTACAATAGTTAAACCCAACATGATGCGTGACTTTCTAGATCCACTTCCTGTGTCGGAGATTATGGGAGTTGGGAGGAAAACTCAAGAGTTGCTAGGCGCGATGGGGATTAAAACAATAGAGCAGCTGGCTAAAAGATCCGCTGCAGAACTAACAGGTTTGCTAGGTAAATACGGCATTCGACTGTGGCAAATCGCAAAAGGAACGGATGAGGAGCCGGTGGAGGAAAATGAAGGAGTTAAGTCCATTAGCAGAGAACACACTTTTAGCGAAGATGTTGACGACTTCTCGGCAGTGTCATCCACCCTAGAATCATTGGCAAAGGAGCTGCTTGAAATTCTGCGTGGGCAAGATTTGCTCTTCAAAACCGTGACCTTGAAGATACGGTTTGAAGACTTTTCAACTTTCACGAGGAGCCTAAGCCTAGGCGACTATTCTCAAAATTTAGGCGATGTGCTTCAAATCTCACAACGCCTCTTACGGGGATTCGAAGGCGTGAAGAAGAAAGTTAGGCTTGTTGGTTTGAAGCTCTCGAAGCTCAAGCCCGAGAAAAAGGAACAGGAAACCATGCTCAAGTGGGTGAATGCCCCGGCTAGTGGCTAGTCCATATCGCAGGTCTCTAACGTGGTACCCCAGAAGCTCAAAGAATTCGCCTTCCAGCAATGCAACTCCTGTAGACGAAAGCTTATTCTTTAGGATGTTGCAGTTTAGTCCCTGCCTGAAGCCCTATTCTTAGGGCTGATGATTGAACGGATGTGAAAAAAATGAAATCGTATATAGCGGAGTCTGCTTTAGGCATTTTCGGATTGGGGAAGACTGGTAAAGTTGTCGATTCTGTTCTTTTCAGGCTAGATCCTGTTGAAGCCGCTAACAAGCTTAGGAAAACTCAATCCGGAGACATTGTAGGCGAGATTGGAATCCTCATTGAGAGGCTGAAGAAGCGTAGATATGACACCTTCATACTTGAAAATGAGGCTTTAGCAAGGAAAATCGAGGAGAAGCTGGCGGTCAGCATCGAAGTTGAAAAACCATGCAAGGTAATTGAAGCCTTCAGAGAAAAACTTGCTTCTACAGCTGCCAAACTAAAGATAGTTAAGAACGAGGAGGAAATCAATCGCTTCCTGCATCAAGTTACGTTACAAATGGCGAGGGAGGAAGTTACTGCAGCTGCTGCGAAAAGAGACCTATACGCGGTTCAGGCAGTGAGAGCTGTAGATGATTTAGACAAGACGATAAATCTCTTCGCCGGCCGCATCAGAGAATGGTATGGGCTGCACTTCCCAGAACTTGACAGGCTAATCGACAAGCATGAAACATACATTAGACTTGTAGCAAAAGTGGGCGATAGAAGTAATCTCGAGCTCGAAAGAATTGAGAAAGAGGGGTTGCCTAAAGACAAGGCTAAGGAGGTTTCTGACGCAGCCCGCAAGTCCATGGGTGCTCCCGCCGATATGGAAGACCTGAACTGTTTGCAATCCTTCTGCAATTGCGCGCTTGAATTGGTTAAGTTCAGAGGGAAAGCTGAGGGGTATGTAGATGAAGTGGTGAAAGAAGTTGCTCCAAACATGAATGCCATTGTTGGAGCAGTCCTTTCTGCCAGACTTATCTCCATAGCTGGCGGCCTGGAAAACTTGGCAAAAATGCCGGCGAGCACCATCCAAGTCCTTGGAGCCGAAAAAGCTTTGTTTAGATCCTTAAGAGGTGGAGCGAAACCTCCAAAGCACGGGATCATATTTCAATACACCCCAATTCATCAAGCTCCCCGTTGGCAACGGGGGAAGATAGCTCGCGCTCTTTCAGCTAAGCTCGCCATTGCCGCTAGAATTGATGCTTTCGGAGGCAAGTTCATGGGAGATGCATTGAAGAAAAATCTTGAGGCGAGAATCGCTGAGATTAGGGAGAAGCATAGGATGCCTCCCCAGAGGTTGAAAAGTGGCTTCCGTAAGGGTTGAGGCTCACGAAAAAATTCAAGGAGTATATTGGGTTACTCTTGAGCATGAAGGTAAACGACTTGCAACTGTGAATTTAACCCCGGGAAGAGCTGTCTATGGAGAAAGGCTTCTGACCCGTAAGAATGTTGAGTACAGGTTATGGGATCCTTACCGAAGCAAGCTTGCAGCCGCTATAGTGAAGGGAGTTGACGCTATCCCAATAAAGCCTCATGTAAAAGTTCTGTACTTGGGCGCCGCCTCAGGAACAACTGCCAGCCATGTCAGCGACATTGTCGAACATGGAGGCTTGGTATACTGCGTTGAGTTTGCTCCCCGAGCTATGCGTGAGCTTGTAGACAATGTCTGTGCTCATCGCCCAAACATGCATCCCATTTCAGCGGACGCTCGCTTCCCAGAAAGGTACAGAGCCATGGTTCAACGTGTAGACGCCGTATACTGCGACATAGCCCAGCCGGAGCAGGCTAAAGTATTGGCAGATAACGCGGAGACTTACTTGAAGCCAAGGGGAGGCATAATGCTAGCCATAAAGGCTAGGAGTGTAGATGTGACCAAAACTCCTTCCAGCGTTTTTAAGAGTGAAGTTGAAGTCTTGAAGCAGCGGGGAATTGCGATTCAAAAAGTTGTGCGACTTGAGCCCTATGAAAAAGACCATGCTATGGTTATAGGAGCCTACTAGAAGGAGCATTTTCTTTTCCAAATGACCATCTTGAATCTAAGTCCTCTTTGGAAGCTATCGATTAAAGAAGAATCTGGGTCGCAACTTCAAAGGTTAGTTTGAGCCAAGCTTTTTTCCAATTCCCTGAAAGGCTTCCAAGACTTCCTGACAATTGGCGGCGGCGACCCAAATCTTTTGAGCCAATCCTTGATGAAGGCCATTGATTTCGGATCAGCGACGTACCCAGATCCAAAGTCGCCGTATTCCTCTCGAAGTTTCTTGACTATGTTGTCCCGACGCGTTTTAGCCATTATGGAGGCGGCTGAAACAACTGGGTATCTCCTATCAGCATGGTGCTCGGATACTACTTTAATTTTAGATGGAAGATTTTCCACGATCCACTGACCGAATCTCTCCGCTTTCACGTCTGAAGCATCCACGTAGGCAATGTCAGGATCAAGTTTTGAAATTACTTCAGCCATCACTTTCGCTTCAAGTAAATTCAGTTTTTGCAGTCGCTTCGCCTTCATCACCACTTCATCAATTTGGCGTGGAGTTATCTCAACAGACACATGCCTATCAACAATACGCTCTATCTGCACTGCTAACCGTTCTCTAGATGCGGGTGAAAGAAGTTTAGAATCCTTGACTCCAATAGATACTAACTCATGTATTTTCTCTTCAATTAGGGCTATCCCTGCTATTACGAGTGGACCTATTATTGGACCTATTGGGAAGTTGAAGTCTTCTTCAACTTTCTCCCAGCATCGTCCACCCCGCAAACCATGGTCTGCAAGAAAATCAGCCCCCTCTATAACTACTAGCCTGCAATATATGACATAACCGCTGAACAGCCTAGAACCTTAATGAATGAACTACTCTGTGCTTCCATCGAAGAATTCTGCAAAGAAAATACTGGTGCTTAAAGAGGAGATTCAGTTGAAGCATGGTTAAGTGATGTATCCGCCGCCCCGTCTCTCTTTCTTTTCGCCGGGGAATTCTCTCGGGCCCTCTGCTTGGATTCTTTGTAGGCTCTCCATTTTGGTTTTCATATCTGCGATTTCACTATCCAAATCTGTTAGTTCCACTGGAATGCCATACATTTCTTTGAGGAGTAGGATTACCGCCCGAGCTGCTTCAAGATCGGGATACATCCCCCTTGTAGAGCCAAGTAACCCGAAACATCGCATTTTCCGCTGCATCGCAAGACCTAGTATGATTCCACAGGCGCCGGTTACTGCTCCGCCCCGAGCTATTTGAACGCCGTATTTCTTCAGTTCATCAACAGATTCATGGTTGCTCAGAACTCCATAAACAGTACCGATTTCGCGTTGAACCCGTACACCGTAGCCGCCTATGCAAACGATTGTTCCGCAGCCGACCTTTTCAACAAAGTCAAGGACAGCGTCGGCAACTTCGTATTGCCCTGATACATTGGGTTGAGCGTCCCCGGTTAGTAAGACCAGATTAGGGGATGTTTCTGTGTGAATGTAGAATTCATATTTTGGGAGAGAGAATGTGCCGTTTAACGCTATGTTTATGCCCACATTTCCGTCAGGAAAAGTTAGGTGAGTGGAGTGGAGCTCAGCGAATTTCTTCGCTTTGAGTTTCTCTATGAGGTAATCTACCGTAACCTTCCCAACGAACCCTAATCCTGGAAGACCTTGAAGAAAAATTGAGTTTGGTAAACGCTGGCTTAATAGCTCAACTATTCTGGTGGTAGCTGGAATGGTCAGCGCCTCCCTTACCCGCCATAAACCGTGTAACTGTAGGGACAAATTCGCCTAGCTTCTTTGCACGCAACAGTCGCCTTCTTACACTCATCGGAGCCTGTGCCCAATTTGGAGCAAACGGTTGACACTTGTTTGCAAATCGAAGATTCTGTCTGGCATACGTCACAGCTATTCTTGGAGCAGAGGGAAGATATGAATTCGCAGACTTCAGAGCATTTCTGGCAACTCGCTGAGGAGCAAAGCTCTCTCGCCTGCATGCAGAGTCTCAAAGCTACTTGACAGTAGAATGAACCTAGCGTCTTACCAACTCTTTCTCCCAAGTTAATGAACCTTTTGTGTAAACTATTTACCCCAGAGAACGCTAGCGATGTTTTTATACTTATCCATTATAGAACACTAGCAAATCAGCAACAGAGATGAGGCAACTTTGAGCTGCGCTCCATACGTATCCTCTGCGCCTGAAGTAGTCAAGAAAATGCTTGAAGTAGCTGAGGTTGGGCCGACAGACATTGTGTACGACTTGGGTTGTGGAGACGGAAGGATACTGCTAACCTCCGTGAAAGACTTTGGCGCGAAAAAAGCAATAGGCTACGAACTCAGAGAGGATCTCTACAAGACAACATCTATGGAAATTGAAAAACACGGTTTGCAAGATCGAATAGAGCTAGTAAACGCAGACCTATTCACTGCTGATATCTCTGAGGCAACTGTCATAACTCTATACCTGACAACATCGGCTAATGAACGGCTGAGGCCAAAACTGAAACGCGAAGCCAAGGTAGGCACACGTATAGTCAGCCATGACTTTAGAATAGAAGGTTGGGAGCCAGCAAAAAGAGAAAACTTCCACGATCACACCATCTACCTATACATCGTTCCAGCTGAAGAACCACCACAAATTGGAACGAAAGCATAGTCTCAAGAAAAATTGCGATAGGCGGATAATGTGGCAGCAAAATCAATAGACCACATAGTCCTCAACGTCAGCGACGTTACTCAAGCCATAGAGTTCTATAGGAAACTTGGATTCGAAATACTGGATGAGCTTGCTTGGAAAAACGGCAAGGCTCATTGCCCAGCAATCAAAGTAGGCGAGACGCAGAAGATCAACATTCACGCATCAGATACACGCGCCACACCAAAAGCAGTCAACCCGATTGCCGGTAGCGGCGACATATGCTTCGTCTGGGAAGGTAATGTAGACGACTTAATCACGCACCTCAAGGAACTTGGGGTGACCTATGAATTTGGACCCATATCTCGCCGAGGTGCTTTAGGCAAGGGAACAAGCGTATACATCCGCGACCCTGATGGCAATCTTCTAGAATTCCTTACCTACGGCTGAGAAAAGGCGAACGATATGCGAAAACCTGAAGACGACGGGACGGATAAACCAGTTTTTTTCTCCCACCACATAAAGACACGTTTATCGGTTAGGGAAATCCCGTCAATTTGAGAATGTTCTCCCGAATTATCGCTTCTATCTCTTTTCTGCCGATGTCAAGAGCCAATACTTTCTGCAACTCGTTTCCCATCCTGCCGAATGGAATGTCGGAACCGAATAGAATCCGGCTTGCTCCAATCTCCTTAATGAAGTCAGTCAACGTCTGCGTCGAAGCTAGAGAGGAGTCGAAGTGAACATTTTCAAATCTGGCCAATCTCTGAAGAAAATCGTAGGGACTGCCACCAAGCATGCCCAAATGCGGGATTATGATGCTCGTCCCCTCTGCTTTCTTCACAAACTCGCAGGTAACCTCAAGATCCTCCTCTATGAGAATGGGTATGTTCATCTCCCTTATTGAGTTCAAAAACGGTTCCAAAGACGGGTCACTTAGAAAACTTGGGTTTGAGGTTGAGTCTTGAACCCCTCGAACCCAATGCCATTTAACCCCGCGATATCTTTCATCGCGCGGAGCTTTCAAGTCGTCTAGAACATAGTAAAAGGGTATGAACTTTCTCACCCTAACACTTTCATCTAGAAGCACCCGGTTTACCTCAGCATTCCTTATAGCCTCCGAGGGAAAGGGGAAGACTACTACCTTCTCAGCAAGGGCTTCATCTGCCTGCTTAAGAATATCCTGCGTAGTAACCGTAATCTGAAGGCTTACTGAAGGACCCCAATGTGCATGACAGTCAACAGCCCCACCCATATTCATTGTTGCCCATGGAACTACGGCGTACCCACCTTTTCAAAGTATGC
>CAZAQQ010000014.1:10238-15417 GCA_964487485.1 uncultured Candidatus Bathyarchaeia archaeon
GAATTTCCTAGTTGTTTCATTGCTTGGGTGGGTGAAGAAGTCTTCAGGGCTGGCGACCTCCAGTACCTTGCCGCAGTGGATGTGAACAACCATGTCTGATAGTCTCTTTGCTTGATGCAGGTTGTGGGTGGCCAACACAACTGTACATGTTTCTCTTTCTCTCGTCTTTCTGATCACGTTCTCTATGGTTGCGGCGTTGGCAGGGTCTAGATTGGCTGTTGGCTCATCTAAAAGCAGAATCTGCGGCTCAACTGCAAACGCTCTTGCCAAGGCAACTCTCTGCTGTTCTCCACCCGAAAGCTTCCTTGCTCTCCTTTTCCCAAATTTTGCCAGCCCCACAGAGGCCAGTGCCTCTGACACTCTTCTCTCAACCTCTCCCCGGCTGAAGCCTCGAATCCTGAGACCCAACGCAACATTATCAAAAACACTTCTGTTGAACATCACCGTCTTCTGAAATATCAATGTGGATATCTGCCGCAACTGTTGGCTCTGCATCTTCTGATTATTGAAAAGTACATTGCCTCCAGTCGGTTCATCCAAGCCAGACATGATTCTCAAAAGAGTTGTTTTACCCGAGCCATTGACTCCCAATAGCGTGGATACTCTGCCCATCTCCATATCAAGTGTTACGGAATCAAGTGCCTTAATCTCACCATACGTCTTAACAACGTCTTCAATCCGAATATGTCCGACCAAGTTCATTCTCTCCTAGCTGAGCCGATTGCGACGGTTATGGAAAATACTATAGCCATAAGAATAATTGCGAGAGCTATGCTAAGCGCCACCTCTCCCCTAGCTGTCTCCAAGGCGATCGATGTCGTCAACACCCTCGTTACATATCTGATGTTGCCGCCAACCATCATTGCGATACCAAGTTCAGCGATGGCTCTGTTGAAAGACGCAATAACCGCCAGTACGATGCCCCATAAGGATTCTCGAAGCATTACAGAACTTGTCTGAAAACTCGATGCTCCCAATGTCCTCGCAAGATCCCTTAACTCAACATCAGTTGACTCGACTGCGCTACTCGCAAAGCTAACCACAATAGGAGTGATTAGTATCGATTGACCCACGGAAATGCCGAGAGGCGTGTAGAGAAGATGGAAGATGCCGAGAGGGCCGCTTTTTGAGAGCAGAAGGTACAGGACTAGGCCGAGAGCCACTGTTGGTATCCCAAGTAACGCGTTGAAAAAACCTCTAATAAGTTTCTTCCCGGGAAAAGAAGAAAGCCCGAGAGCAACGGACAGAGGCAGGCCCCACATACAGGACAGCATCGTCGCCAATCCGGAAACATACAGAGATCTCAGTGTTATCGAGAGAACTTCTGGGTCACCGCTCAGAATAAGATCAAGAGCTTGGCGAAAAGCTACTGCAAAAGTCTCAAACATTCAAACCACGAGAAATGATCTGTATGAGGACTCTACGAGTTAGTGTACAATTTTTCCCTTTCACAAATCTGGTGCTTTCATTAGATTTTCTGCCTACGGTCTAGTATAGGCCCTCAGCCTGGTATCTGTATTCCTGAGGGCATTCTGTTCCGTCGAAATATGCTTGCTGTTTAATCCACTGTATCAGTTCAGCGTTGCTTCCGCTTTTGAGCAGCTTGACATATGGGGCGAAGAGTGGTTGCCCATATTCTTTCTTTCCAAAGTTGTCAAATAATGCTTGACCCTCATCCGATACAACGAATTTAATGAACTTCATTGAGGCATCAAAGTTAGACTTTGCAACCTCGGTTTTCTTTGGATTGTTAGCTATAACGCTGTACACATTGAGCGTGTCTTTTCCAGCTTCGACTATGATTTCTAGCTTGATGTTTTTCTTATTGTAGTTCATCAGGTAGGTTCCCAGATCGGTTATGGTGTAGGCTCCTTTTTCATCTGCCATCTTTAGGGTAGCCGTCATTCCAGACCCTGCTTCCAGATACCAGTCCATTTTTCTCAAGTTTGTAGCGTCGAATCCAGCTGTCTTCCAAATGCTTTTTTCTTTGGCGTGAGTACCCGAATCGTCTCCTCGAGATACCCACATAGCACCCTTCTTCTCTCCCGACTCTTTGATCCTCTTGAATGCTTCTAGTGGTGAAAGCCCTTTCACATTGGCTGGATCCTCCTTTGGTCCAACTATCACGAAGAAGTTGTATGCGATGACTTTGCGGTTCACTCCATAGCCGTCTTTGAGGAATTTGAGTTCACGGGCAGCGTCGTGGACTAGCATCATATCTGCGTCTCCCCGCATGGCGGTCTGTATTGCCAATCCAGTTCCTTGGGAGATGAAGGATACGTTGATCGATGGGTATTTCTTCTCAAAATCGTACTTGAGTATGTCTAGGAACCCAGTCTCGTACAGGCTTGTTGTTGTTGAAACTATGAGATGTTCCTTCGGCTTGCTCTGCGTACTGAAATAGGCGTAACTAATCGCCCCCATTACTACTATGATCAGAATGGCTATGGCGAGCCATCGAGTCATGCTACGCCTTTTCGTTGATTTCTCTATCATGGCTCATCGTATCCGTTATATATGAAGGAATATTCCGCCGCTGTATATATATAAATATATCCACCACGAATTTCTACGGGAAACGGTTTTGCGCGCAACAGCTAGGCAGATCCGCATCCCCGCATTCAAAGTCTGGTTCGAGACGGGGGGAAAGCATGCGATAGGCGCGGGCGGAGCAGCGCTTCTCCAAGCAATAAGAGAGGAGGGCTCGATAACTAAAGCTGCAAAAAAGCTGGGGATCTCTTACAAGTATGCGTGGGATCAAATATCGGAAATGGAGAAGGCTTTGGGTCAGCCAATTCTCGAAACGAAGGTAGGTGGAAGGACTGGGGGCGGCGCTACTCTAACTGATGTGGCGACAAGCTTGTTGCGCGAATATAGCCGCACCAGACTCTATGTTGAGAACATGTTAAGGGATCGGGAGCATTGGGAGGCGATAGGTTTGAAGCTGAGCGCGAGGAACCGGCTTAAGGGCGTGGTAAAGCGTGTTGAAAAGGGATCTGTAACAACGAGCATAAAGATTGAGGTGAAATCTCCGGTAGTTGTGACAGCTATCATTACTAAGGAGGCGGCTGAGGAACTGGACATTAAGCCGGGTGACATTGTGGAGGCAATTGTTAAAGCGACTGAAGTGATGGTGGCGAAAGAGTAAGGCCATAACGTATAAGAGTTACTCAATGATACCTCGTATACGTTGAGGCATGGCTGAAGAAATCCTAAGTGAAGCAAGAAAGGGTACTTTTGACCTCAACCCTAGGCTTCGCCGCAAAGTAGTTTGCGAGAAATGCGGCAGCTCGAAAAGAGAATTTATTCAATACTTGAAAAGTGGGGAATTTGAAGTTGGATCTCCCCAACGCGTGTTGGTCGCCCAACCAGGCTACTATTATGCGCTAAGATATGAAGAGGAAGCTGTTACGCCTATTTTCATAACAGTAAAATGCGAGAAATGTGCACTTGAGAGAAAAATTACCGACCCAGTATTGACTGTTGAGTACTTGCGCGGAATCGCAAGGTATAAGGAAACGAGCTTAACGTACATCTGACCCCGAAAGCCTACAAGAACATGGACTCAATCAAATCCTTTGCGTGCATATGTGTAGACTCGTCAATTGCCAAGCCTTCCTCGATAAGCTTCAGCACTTCCCCCTTTTCCTCCGGAAGTTTATAACCCTCATAGTCCTGCTTGAAAAGTGGATGACGGCGGCTAGGATCTCTATACCAAGAATTCATGAAGTGATCGAAGCACAGCCTGCTTGTAACCTGCAAATTCTCAACCATCATTTTCAGTTCCCTCAAACGTTCATGGGGAGATGTCAATTGGAAAGTGCCCTTCTCATATTCTGCATATAGGGGCGTGCCCTTGCGTGGTATGTAGGGTCTTAGCCTTATGAAGTCGGGATCAATTGCGTTCAAGACCCTGGCAGTATTTTTTGCATGTTGTTCCCATCTGGCTTTTCCACCTAATCCCGGCATCACATATTCTGAAAGTTCAAAACCTGCTTCCTTAGCCTTCTTACCAGCCACTATTTGCTCCTCGCTTGTTACGCCTTTGTTAACATGTTTCAACAGTTCGTCGTCGCCAGTTTCCATGCCAACATGCAGTCTTGAAAGGCCAGCCTCGCGTATTTCTTTCAATTCTTCCAGCGTTTTCTGCGCAACTGTTTTTGCTCTGGCATAGGTCGTTATCCTTTCTATGCTGGGAAATGTTTGCTTCAGATATTTTAGAACTTCAACTAGATCAGGGGTACGCATGATCAAGCTGTTGGCATCTTGCAAGAAGACTGTGCGCGCCCCGGACATAAGCCAATTGAACACTGTTATAACGCTTGGGTTATAGTCGAGGAGAAGCTGGGTTTGAACTATTTGAAGACCAAGCTTCTTGATTGCGCTGCTTAAGTCTTCGCTAATAGCTTTCACCGTCTCTATATCCTTCTTAATCTCCTCCACTGATCTAAGCTGAAACTTCTCTCGGCTATATGGGGTCCCATAGCAAAACGCACATAGATTCCAAGGACAGTTGCGAGTTGCCCTTATCAGTAGGGAGTGGCTTCCGCCTTCCGAAGGCGGTCTTATAGCCCCTAACTCAAAGGAGTACCCTCTCAGTCCCTCAAGTTCCGATGCGCTCATCCATATCTCTGCCGAATAATCGATGTCACGCGAAATATATTCTTATGTTTCGAGTGCCCTCATTCTCGATTTAAAGCCTCTATTGTTCTACGTTGTTAACACGTTCTCTATCGGATGTTCTTGCTCGGATTTCACAGTTCTATAAACTAGCTAGCTTCGACTGGCTCGATGACCACTCTCTTTTTTCCCTCTATGTATATTGAGACTTCGTCTCCGGGATGAAGCTTGAGGGCTTCAACTATCACATCTGGCAGGTATAGGGCGGGCCTGTTTCCAGCACGGCTAATCTTTCTAGTGAACTTTATCTCAGGGGCTAGGGATGCCACTCTTTCCCTGATGTACTTCACTTGCTCCGGAGAGAACAGTGCCTCTCCGCATTTCGGACATTTGAGGCACGGGGCGTTCGGCACTATGACGCCATGATACTCGAAATTAGTCTCCGCCTCTCTGTACTCGGCTCCGTCCTTCGGACATTTCACCACGGCTATACTCACCTCCTCATGCTGACTGTTAGGACTTTGATGTGGTCAGGATACTCGGCGCAGACAGCTATCAC
>CAZAQQ010000015.1:0-5071 GCA_964487485.1 uncultured Candidatus Bathyarchaeia archaeon
GAGGAGGATATCGCTAGGTTTAGGTCAGTGAATAGTCCCATAACCTATTTGGCCAAAGCTGGAAGAAGGCTCCGAAGTAGATTGATCATCCTATAGCAAAGGTTAGGGGATCACCTTCATCAAAATGTCTGCCATATACTCTAGGTCTTCAGTCGTGACTTTTGGGTGTACAGGTAAAGAGAAAACTTGCCTAGCTGCTCTTTCAGTCTCGGAGAGAGTTCCTCTCCCATAACCGTAGGACTCCCGGTAGAACGGAAGAAGGTGTACTGGCGTTTCATAGTATACTGTTGCTCCAATATTCTTGGCACGCAGTTTCTCTACAACCCTGTTTCTTCTAGCGGCGTTGGCGCCTATGAGCCTGACCGTGTACAGATACCACGCATGCTTGCAGTCCTCTCGCTCCTTGGGAAGGGCAAGTTTTCCAAACGTACTCAATTTCTCTGTCAAGGTTTCAGCATTCTTTTTACGCAACTCGATAAAGTTAGGCAACTTCTTTAGCTGAGCATTTCCTATGGCCGCATTTATCTCGGGCATGCGGTAGTTGTGCCCCAGCCTAACTACGCGGTATGGTCCTGCTTCGCCATGAGCTCTGATCATGCGTAGGGCTTCAGCAAAATCATCATCATTGGTAGTAATCATGCCGCCTTCTCCAGTAGTCATATTCTTCGCGGCGTAGAAACTGAAACAAGCCATGTCTCCTAAAGTTCCTACATGTCTGCTTTTGTATACTGCTCCGTGTGCTTGAGCCGCGTCTTCGATGAGTGTGAGGTCATGTTGCCGCGCAATTTTGGAAATTGCGTGCATTTCTGCAGGATAGCCATAGAGATGGACTGGTATGATGGCTTTGGTCTTTCTGCTCAGTGCGGCCTCTATGTTTTCCGGCTTGATATTGTATGTTTCTCCGTCAATATCGGCGAAAACGGGTTTTGCCCCAGCCAATAGAACAGTATTGGCTGTTGCTGAAAAAGTGAAGGAAGGGACAATTACTTCGTCGCCCATCTTGACACCCGCGGCCAATAGAGCGGCGTGAAGGGCAGCTGTTCCACTACAAACTGCGATAGCGTATTTTGATCCGACGAAGCTTGAGAAATCTCTTTCAAATTCGAGAACTCTGGGACTCGCGCCTGTCTTCTCTGTTAGAAAACCACTCTTCAAAACATCTGTAACCGCGTCTATTTCTTCCTTGCCAATGAAAGGCTCATTTATCCTTATCAAATCCCGCAAGCTGAGATGATCGCCCTCAATCAGTAACACCTTCCCCTCTATTCACTCTAACTCTAAAAATCTTTCCACGCCTCATTGACCCGATTTCAGCAAGGAGACTTTCCGAGGCGAAACATTTGCAGAGCGGACTCTACATATTTTTCAGCTTGCCGCCCCGAAAGAAGTAACGCACACTTTTATACACACATGTCAGGTAGTATTATCGTTGCTCCGGGTGACCGATGTGATAGATGATAAGGCGATCTCAGTGCTAAGGAAAATGATCGAATCCTTCGGCCCCGCGGGCTTCGAACGCGAAACTGCACAGATCGTAAGAAGCTATGTCGCGCCGTTCTCTGACGAGATTATTACGGACAAACTGGGTTCGGTAATTTTCAAAAAGAAGGGGAAATCGGAAAGACCTCGAGTCTTGATTGCAGGTCACATAGACGAGGTCGGTTTCGTCGTATCTGGAATAGACAAAGATACAGGGTTCTTGACGTTCAATCCGCTTGGAGGGTGGTTTGATCAGGTTTTACTGTCGCAGCGAGTGATTGTCAGAACTCGCAAAGGAGATTTGCCAGGCGTAATCGCTGCGAAACCTCCACATCTGCTTCCAGAAGAAGAGTTAAGTAAAGTGGTGAAGAAAGACAGCATGTTCATTGACATAGGCGCGACCAGTAGGGATGAAGCTCAAGCTCTCGGCGTGAGGGTTGGAGACCCTGTAGTACCTTGGTCTCCATTCACTTTGATCAAAGACGGAAAAGTTGCAATCGGCAAGGCCTTCGACGATCGTATTGGGGCATTCTTGGCCATGGAGACCGTTCGCCGCCTCAAAGAAGAATCGACTGAGCACCCTAATACCGTTTATGGCGCTGCAACAGTTCAGGAGGAAGTTGGCCTTCGAGGAGCTACAACAGCTGCACATGTTGTTGATCCAGATGTTGCTATTGTGCTTGAGGTCGATATAGCTGGGGATGTGCCGGGAATCAAGCCTCATGAAGCACCGTCTCGAATGGGTAAAGGGCCTGCGGTCATGACGTTTGACGCTTCAATGATCCCCAATCAGCTTTTGAAAGAATTTGCAATCAGCATTGCTGAAGAACTGAAGATCCCTTACCAACTTTCGCTTTCGGCGAGAGGAGGAACAGATGCCGGAAGAATTCACATCTATAAGACTGGATGCCCAGCGATTGTGATAGGCATTCCAACTAGGCACATACACTCACACGTGGGCATGTTAAGCTTCGAAGATCTTGAAAATGGAGTGAGTTTGACTGCTGAAATGGTTCGGAGGCTTGATAGTGATAGAGTCAATAGCTTTACATCGCTTTAGAATCGAAGATTCAGTTATTTTGCCTTCGAATTTGAGTGGGTGAAGACTGTTCGAGGTTAAAATGGAGTTGGAAGAGCAACCATCGGTCTTTCTAATACCTGTCGCCACACGTATGCATGTTCCAAGAGCTGTAGAGCCTTCGAAACTTGCTCGGGAGCTACTTGAAAAAGCAGGATTGAAAGTGTACGGGCTATCAAAACCTGTCACAAAACCTGATGAAATCCCAAAGTTTCCTCCGGAGGAATACGACAGTGTTGTTCTATTCATCGCCAGTGGAGGAGCTTCTGAGTTAGCCGTGAAGGTGGCCAAAGATATGCCTTACTTTGTTTGGGCCTATGATGAAGTTAACAGTTTGCCTTCTGCTCTTAGCGTCAGAGAAAAACTCAAAGGGACAGGCCAGTGGAGAGGTGAACTAGTTTACAACAGTCTCGATGAAGCTCCAAAGCAGGTTGTGAGCTGTGCACAGGCTTCTAGGTTGTTGAAGTCAGTCAAAGGGAACAAGCTTGGGGTGATAGGGGAGGAAGACTATTTTCGAGAAAGATCTGAAGACGCCAGAATTTTGGCTGAGTTGACTGGGGTTGAAATCCTCAGTTTCCCCATAAGTGAGTTGGTCAGCGAATTTGCTAAGCAGAGTGATGAAGCCGCTTCTAAAATCATGGAACACAAGTTCTCGGCTTCAACAAGGGTCGAGCCCAGTAGAAAAGATCTTCTAAAGGCAACTAAAATGTATCTCGCACTAAAGTCCTTGGTGGACAAGAACGATCTTGCAGCGGTCACAGCTGATTGTTTCAAGGTGTTAAAAAGAACAGGAACTTCTATGTGCGTGGCTCTTTCGCTTTTGAACGATGAAGGAAGAGTGGCTGTCTGCGAAGGGGATCTGAAGGCTGCGGCGCTGATGTTATTCTTCCAGAAGTTAGCAGGTGTTTCGTGGACAGCGAACCTCGCTCAATACAGTGAAGATCTTAATGTCGTCACACTGGCCCACTGCACGGCTGCGACATCCCTCGCCGAACCAGGCGGCACAATAATATTGAGAAGCCATTTCGAGTCTGATGAAAGTGTAGGGTTGGATGTACCTCTGAAGCGCCAGCCAGTTACAATCGCTAACCTTCAGTTTAAACCACCTCAAATGGTGGTGGCTGAAGGCGAGATAGCAGAGTCTCAAATAGGAAAATTCTCATTATGCAGAACTCAAGCTCAGGTCAGACTGTCTGGCAAAGTGAGTAGATTGTTGGAATATGCGGGGAACCATCATGTTCTAGCCTATGGAAATTGGGCGAACGTTTTGGCCAGAATTGCCGACAAGCTTAAGGTTTCTTTCATTGAAGTCTAGCATATTGAATTGAACCAGCAAGATTTATATCGAATTTCCCTTTCTTCTGCATATTCTAACTCCCGCGTAGGTAACAAGTTTGAGCGCAACAATGCCAAAAGGAGTTAAGATGGGCTCTGACTAAGGAAAGGGCAGCCCCTAGGAAAGCGGAACCGATGATAATTGGTCCCAGAAAGCTCACTCGCTTTGAAAGGGCTAGAATAGTCGGAGCCAGAGCTCTCCAAATAGCAATGGGGGCACCCGCCCTAATAGAGCCTCCACCTAACGTGAAGTCACCAATAGATTTGGCTCTGCTCGAACTTGAAGACGCCGCTCTACCGGTAAGCATCAAGAGAACTCTACCAGATGGAACTTATCAGAATATTCCCCTAAAACTACTCATCGAGCCTAGTCTGAGGAAAGAAGCCTAAGTTTCGAACTAAGCATTGAACTATATCCCAGTATTCGGCAAACTACGAAAAAAGAACCACTTTCGAAATATGAATTTCGAGTTCCAGGTACAGCGAATTCCTCAGCTACCTAACCACGAGCACCGGGCAGTGAGCATAGGTTAATACACCATCTGCAACGCTCCCTAGTAGGAATTTCTTAATCCCGCTCCTCCCCTTGGTGCCCATAACTATAAGGTCACATCCCTGTTTTTCAGCAAAATCAGTGATTGCATGAACCACTGAAGGACGATCCTCGATTATTTTTGTTTCAACTTCCACTCCTACACTCTTGGCCAGCTCATACACCTTGTCTACATAAGCCTTTGCAGCCTCCTTCTCAGCCTCCAACAAGCTTACTGGCAAGGTAGGTGTGCCCTCAATTCCGGAATACGCGTACGCAGGCACATGTATTACATGCAATGCAATCACTTTAGCCTCTTTCATTTTTGAAATGTCAATGGCAAACTCAGCAGCTCTCATAGAAGACTCTGAGCCGTCCACTGGAACCAAAATCTTTCTTATCAAAACCTTGGCAGGCAATCTGTTCCTCACATTGCGGCTATGAAATCGCGACATTAGTCTCCACTCAGTTCTAGCTTCCCACCTTAGAAATTGCCAACTCGAATTTTCTTTGCAGAGCTTGTGCCGCTAAGGTCAATGGATCCCAAACGGGTGCAACTGGCGGCGCATAACAGGTTTCGATTTTTCCAAACTCGTTAACACTCAACTTCATTTGTAGTGCTAGTGCAACCAAATTTGCCCTCAAAG
>CAZAQQ010000015.1:5171-10761 GCA_964487485.1 uncultured Candidatus Bathyarchaeia archaeon
ATTTGCTTCGCCAATTCTACATTCGGCTTGACTCTAGCAGCTATGATAACAGTCTCAGTTTCAATCCTTTCACCCTTCACCATCACGCTTTGCACCTTCTCCTTACCCGCAATCTCGTCTACAGTAACGCCTGTCAATATTCTGATTCCATGTTCCGTTGCTTTCTCTGTGATTACTGAAGCCATGTCTGAGTCGAGCATTGCTGGAAGAATGGCGGGCAGAAGCTCTACGACCACGGGCCTATAACCCTTACTGGCCAAGGCCTCAGCCATTTCCATTCCTATCAAGCCCGCGCCTACTATTACAACTGTTTTGAGAGGAGACGCTTCTAGGTGCTTGGTCATAGACGCAATGTCGTCCAGTATTCGAACGACGAATACCCCCTTTTTCTCCACGCCCTTTATGGGCAGCAAAGTAGCCTCAGCTCCAGTTGCCAAGATGACTGAATCGTATTCAAGAACTCGCTGCTCCCCAGTCTTCAAATTTCTTGTCTTCAGAGTTTTCTTCGAAGAATCTGCTTCGTAGGCCTCGGTGTTCAGCAATAAATTGATCTTGTTGAAATGTTCATAAAAGTCCGGTGGGTGAGAGATAAGGGATTCCAAGCTTCGCACAGTGTTAGAAACGACGTGAGGTAGACCACAGCGCGAATATTCGGGGTGGGGCTCCCTAGTCATCAAAGTGATCTCCGCGGATCTATCCGTTTTTCTGGCTTGTAGAGCGGCTGTCGTTCCGGCGGGACCCGCACCTACTATAATGATTTTCCTAGCTATAGTTCCAACCCCCTTTCAGTTGAATGAGCAATTGAATCTCGGTGAATATTTAAAACTCTTCCAAGCTGTAAGTTTTCTATGCTCTATCGAAAGAAATTGAGAAAAAAAGGGAAATTCTAGGTCGTAGCTTTGAATCGACTTGAAAGCTTCTCGATTACTTGAGGAAGCGTTGTGTACTCAACTTCCTCCGGGCCAAGTCTAGCTGGCATGAACTCCCCGTGACGTCTTAGATAGTCAGCCATTTCGTTAGCGATTGCCCTTGCTCTATCGAACGCTGGGTCGTCGAAGAGATCAGCTGGCTCGCTTCCTCTAATGCCGACCATGCGTGCATTGCTTAGTTGAAGGCCTAGCGCCACAACTCTAGGGGGGCCGTCGAATAAGCTGCATTTCGCGTCTTTCAAGCCAACTGGCATGAGCGGACCGTAGTGCGAGCCTTTGATGGCTGAGCCTAGGCGGCTACAGCTCTCATCCAGCCCGCAACTATGTGCGGCATGCCGAAAGGCGCCAATACTTCGCCTACAGCAGGCAGGCCATGCTGCGCTCTGACTAGACAGACAGGATCGTCCTTACCGACATATCTACCAGCTATAAGGCTTAGCCTCGTTGTGCTGGCAACCGAAGCCAGTAAGCCGTCTGATTTGCGAAAGATTCTTTCAATCACGTAGCGGCCAGTTGTCCCTATCAAGGCAATCAAATCATATGTTTCAGCAGGACAGTGGAGATCCACAACCTTGTTTTCCATTATATCCATGACGCGGAAGGTAAAGCCCCCATGTAAAGCTGGATCGATGATTAGGCCAGCTGTATTGAAGGGATCAGCGAAAATCCGGAATAGGGGCAGGTTCCAAGCTCCAGGCTCAGTTTTGTCAGCAGCAAAAACTACTATCGGTTCACTTCTCCTCTCCTCTATTTCCATCTCGGCAACACCTGGCCCCATGCCTTTTACATTACCTGAAAAAGCTTCAGAAAGCAAATCTTGACCAGCCGCATACAGCTTGAGGGGCTGCGACACTTTTTCATTTACGTTCTTAAAGGTGTTCCATGCGAGTTCGTGAACTTTCGGGTTGTTCTCACCCAATCTATGAGTCATGAGCAGTTCAAGGTCATCTCCGCAACTGAACACGTAATAGTCGACGATAGTTCCTTCCTTTTTCGCCTTCTCCAGAGACTGCTGCGCAACTTCGATTTGCTTAGGATGCACCACATGATGGCCTGCTAGGGATCCGACATCCGCTTTTATTAAGGATATAGTGGTCTTCAATTTCTCAGCCATATTCTATCTCCTCGCGATATAAACCTCTAAATGAGCTTAAAGATGTTCCCTTCCTTCCGTAATGTGCAGGACACGGGAACACTCTGCGGCTCTGGCTCGGGCGAAAATCTTGATATACGAAGCATGTCCATTAACACCCTCCCACAACCTTGGGAGCGTTGAATTGCGTGAGCTCTAAGACGGCCAGAATAAGTACGCCTATTATTCTCGTGAATTTCAAGACGTACCTCGAGGCTACCGGTGAGAAAAGCTTTGAATTAGCCAAGATAGCGGAGGAAGTTGCCCGCGAGACTGGGATATGCATAATTGTAGCGCCTCAAACAACAGACATTAGAAGAATAGTGGGCGGAGTTGACATTCCCGTATTCGCGCAACATATGGATCCTGTTGGCGCAGGCGCCTACACCGGCCATGTCACAGCTGAAGCGATTAAGGAAGCTGGCGCCTCTGGAACCCTTCTAAATCACTCGGAGAGGAGACTTAAACTTTCCGAGATAGACAGTGCAATAGAACGTGCAAAGGCAACTGGTTTGACGAGCGTTGTTTGCGCTAACACGGCGCAGGTAAGCGCTGCTTCATCAGCCCTCAAACCTAACATGGTGGCAATAGAGCCTCCTGAATTGATAGGAACTGGCATCGCTGTTTCAAAAGCGAAACCGGAGATAATAACCGACACTGTCTCCCTCATAAGGCAAATAGACCGCGAAGTCATAATTCTATGCGGGGCAGGAATAACGAAAGGTGAAGATGTTTCCTCTGCCCTCAAGCTTGGAACACAAGGCGTACTTGTCGCTAGCGGAGTAGTCAAAGCCAAAGATAGGAGGTCCGCTTTGCTTGACTTGGTGAGGGCTGCACTTGAGAAAGCCTAGAGGAAATGGAAGGAAGACGTGACAACGTGAAGATAGGTTTAGACTGCCCACTATGCCTCCTGCACAGAGGAAGCCTAGAGATACAGAGAGCCACCTCCGACCCCGATAAGCAGTTGAAGACCCTTCTGAAGATCACTGAGATCATATCGAACAACCTTCGCGAGAATGCGGTTCCAGCCTACGTAGGCACATTGAGAGATAGAGCAATAAAGATGGAAACGGGAAACCCAGATCCTTACAAACATGAAAAGCGGCAGTCGAACAAAACAGCGCTAAACCTAGTCTCAAAAGCTCAAAGTTCAATAGCGAATTCTAGAAACGAATTTGAAAAGCTTAGAACAGCCTGCGTATACTCCGCAATTGCTAACCTGATTGAATTTGACATGTTAAACTACAGCTTCGACTTCGAGGCTTTTGAAAGATATATGACTGCCACACGTTTCGAAATAGATCACTCAGCGAAAGCCTTGGAGCTTATCAGGCGATCGAGAAACGTAGTCGTCCTCACAGATAATGCAGGCGAAATAGCTTTCGACAAGATACTGGTAGAGCAGCTTCAGAAGCTGGGACCTAGGGTGTCTGTAGCGGTGAAGGGCGCGCCTATTTTGAACGACGCTACGATTGAGGATGCTGAAGAGGTAGGCATGACTAACGTTGCGGATGAAGTTATAACGACGGGTACTGATACTGTTGGTCTCTGGATCGAAGAAGCTTCGAAGGAGTTTCAAAGCCGGCTGTCGAAGGCAGACCTAGCCATAGTGAAAGGAATGGGCCACTACGAAACTCTCACGGAACAGGAGATTGGTAGACCATTACTGTATCTTTTTGTGGCCAAATGTAACCCAGTAGCATTAAATGTAGGCACCAAGAAGGGAAATGGAATAATACTCCTGTCCCAAACCTAGCTGAGTAAGGTGAATAGAAATGAGCTCCACCGATAAAATTGATTGGAAACGTGTTGCCTTGGAGGTACGTGGCAAGACGATGCGATTGTACTGGCATATTCAGAAGTCAGACGGCCTGACAATGGAGGAGATAAAGTCGAAACGCGGCTTCACCAGTCGGGCTGACATAGACCAATGTCTCTCAAAACTTCGCCGTCTAGGGCTGGTGCAGGTGGAGGGAGGCCAATATTTCGTACCCTTCAAAATTCGACAGGAAGCTGAATTCCTGTTGAAGTGGTTCATGGTCTGGGGGAACTTCGTATTTCCCAGAAGTCTCATAGGTGCTGTAGGCTTCACAATCATGTTCATCGGCCTCTGGCTTGCGTCCGACAGAACCTTAGGCTTCCTCGCCCTTGGCGCTATCTTCGCAGCCACATTTTGGATTATGACTGCCTTAATTTGGTTGCGGGAACCTTCAAGGAGAGCTAGAAGGCCTAAGATTGAGGCAACCGAGTGAGGTAGATCCTTCAATCGGAATCTTGAGGAGCTAGGCTGAACCCCAGCAATCTTCCAGTTTATCCCTCAACAGCTCCAACTATTTCTCCAATTGCCTTCCTCAGAAGGGAGACTTCTTCAACTAGTGTACCAGTCACAATAATGTTTGCTCCAGCTTCCACCATTTTTCTAGCGATTTCGGCGGATCTGATGCCACCGCCAACTATTATCGGTATCTCAACATTCTTTCTAACTAGACTCACTAAGCTGGGTGGAACATGTTCCTTTGCCCCTGAACCCGCCTCTAAGTACACGAATCTCATGCCTAAGAACTGGGCTGCTGAAGCGTACATGGCAGCTATTTCAGGATGTTCATATGGGACTGGATGCGCCTGACCTATGTACCCTGCGGCTCCCCCTTCTCCGAGGATGATGTATCCCATTGGAATGGGTTCGATGCCGTATTGCTTTACCACTGATGCGCTTAGGGCTTGAGCGCCTATCAAAAAGTAGACGTTTGTGGAATTGAGCAAGGACATAAACCATATTGCGTCTGCATATTGGCTTAGCCCTGTGATGTTGCTTGGGAACAGGATTACGGGAATCTTCACAGCCTTTTTTATCGCCCTCACAACCTCGTCGAGTTGACGAGTTGAGGTAGCGGTCGATCCCCCGACCATCACTCCTCCCGTTCCAGCGGATTCAGCTTCAACTGATATTTGCGACGCAGCTTGCGGAGAGGCCTTATCAGGGTCTATCAATGTGAGGTGAGTTGCACCTTTCTTCTTGATGCGTTCGAGCAAATAAGATTCGACGCGACCGACCATAAACTGATCTCCCTAGGTCGTATTAGCTGGAATTGACGGGATATAATACTCTTCTCGTTGAGAGGCGATTAGCCCACACCAATTACTTTCTGAAGCGATTCAAGCTCGGCTTCAACCTCAACTGGCTTCTGGAAAGCCTCGACCACGATATCCGGATCCTTTAAGCCATGCCCAGTAGCTATGCAAACAATCAACTCGTCCTTGCCGACCAAGCCTGCCTCAACTACTTTCTTCAACCCCGCAATCGCAGATGCACTCGCAGGCTCCACAAATAAGCCTTCAAGTCTCGCCAGCATCGTTTGAGCACTTAGAATTTCCTTATCCGTAACAGTTTCAGCAATCCCCCGTGAATTTCTAATCGCCCTTAAAGCCTTTTTCCAACTGACTGGAGCGCCGATCCTTATTGCGGTTGCAATCGTTTCAGGTTTTTCTAAGAACTTAACCTCGTCTGAACCTTGTTTGAAGGCCGTTG
>CAZAQQ010000015.1:10861-14174 GCA_964487485.1 uncultured Candidatus Bathyarchaeia archaeon
GATGTCTTTGAGACAGTTGGAATACCATTTCAAGAGCTTTGTCGAAGTTGCCCTTTACTTGGAGGACATCAGCTCCATGAATGATTGCCTGCGAAAGTTTTCCGGTAGCCACCTTCCCTGAGGGGACTAAGACCACGCACCTGAGACCTGCCCTCGCAGCGTAGGCAGCTAAGGAGGCTGAGGTATTCCCTGTAGAAGCGCAAGCAGCTACTTTCATCCCCAGCTCTACAGCTCTAGAGACGCCGATGGTCATGCCTCGATCTTTGAAGGAACCGGTGGGGTTGGATCCTTCATTCTTCACATACAAACTCGCCAATCCAAGAGAGTCAGCCAATCTCCTGCATTCATGTAGGCCTGTGCCTCCTTCGTTCAGGGAGACCTTCTTAGACAAATCCTCTATCGGGAGAAGTTCCTGGTATTTCCAAACAGAAATAGGCCTTTCTTTCAAATCAGAGCCGCTTAGCTCCTCCTTCATCTGAGTGTAGTCATACCTGATTTCCAAAAGATCATTGCATTTCGGGCATATGTAAATGACTTCGCTAGATGAGTACCTTGACTTGCAGCCAATGCATTCTAGGAGATGTTGCAAAGTTTTCACCGCAGTTCAATTATTCTCGCGCCCTTAGCAGGTTTCGCTGAATAGGTTTCACACTCAACCCCAACGCTTTCAAAAGCTTCTTTCATAGCTTCTGCAACCTTTAACGCAGCCAGCTTCTTCGAGTCAACAAGGGACAACATTGTCGGGCCAGCCCCACTTATGGCAACGCCGAGAGCACCGGCTTCCAGAGCTCTCTGCCTAACAGTGTCGTAGCCAGGGATCAATCTTGCTCTTGCGGGTTCCACAACAGCGTCTGCCATCCCTTTTCCAATGAGGTCAACCCTAGAAAGAGCGAATCCAGCTACGATCGTGGAGGCATGGCCTACATTATGGGTTACGCTTTCTAGGGGGATCGTCTTAGGAATTACTGAGCGAGCCTTCTCCGTCTTCTTCATAGGCGCTGGTAGATTTGGAATCGCTACGGCGAATTCAAGGTTCGGCGGGGGCTCCAGTCTCACTACATCCAGCGGCCTGTAAGACCTAATGATTGTGAATCCGCCTAGAATAGCGGCTGACACATTGTCGGCGTGTGGCGTACCAGCTGAAGCTGTCTCTCCCTGCGCAGCAACGCCGATCAACTCGTTTGAACTCAAACCCAGTGAAAACACTCTATCCAACGCGACAGCGGTTGCTGCAGCGCAAGCGGCACTACTCCCAAGCCCCCTAGCGATAGGTATCCCCTTATCTATCCGAATGTCAAGGCCGAGTTTCTCACCAGCTTTGCCGAGAAGCAGCTTAGCTACCACGCCTGCCGTATTCTTGTCCACTTCTCTTGGAACCGCAGCGGCGCTCACGCCGCCTACACTAATGTTGATTGCGCCCGTGGAAACAGCTTTGACTTCCACAATGTCATGGAAGACATCTAGGGCTAGTCCGAAGACATCGAACCCAGGGCCTAGGTTAGCTGTTGTGGCAGGTGCTTCTACCTTAACGTAGCTTACGCTATAAGGCATCTAATACCCCTCACGGAGCGTCTGAGCATCAACTTTCACTTTCCCCAGCCTTCTGGAGATAGGCTCTGTATCTATTACATGTGTATGAGCGATATGAACTCTGACCCATTTCAAAGGGAATAGGCTTTTTTAACTGGGTCTTTCATGATAGTGGTTCGTTAAGACTCAGCCTTCTTATGCATTTCGTCCATTTTCTCCATCAATTTATCGACTTATCTCTTATGAGCGGTGCTGAAAATGTTCCAAAAAAGTTTTTTACGCGCCGTGAACTAAAGGATGCCAGAACGGTTTTGGAGCGGGTTGGTTTCATAGGGCTCGGCATCATGGGCAGTCCGATGGCATTGAACCTCCTCAAAGCAGGGTACCGGCTTGTAGTCTACAACAGGACGAGGTCAAAGACTGAAGCTCTGATTGAAGCTGGTGCAGAATCGGCCGGGTCACCTAGGGAGGTGGCGGAAAAAACAGACGTAATCATTACGATGCTCTCCGACTCATCTGATGTTGAGGCAGTTGTGCTAGGTGAGAAAGGCGTGGCGGAAGGCGTAAAGCCTGGATCCGTGCTCATTGACATGAGCTCAATCTCTCCGCTCGTATCGAGAAGAATCGCGGCCACGCTGCGGAAGCAAGGGGTTCAGATGCTTGACGCGCCTGTCAGTGGAGGAGAACAGGGAGCAAAAGACGCAGCCTTAGCCATCATGGTGGGAGGGGACGAGCCTGTCTACCAGAAGTGCCTACCAATATTGAAGGCGATGGGGAAAAGTGTTGTCCGTGTCGGATCCTCCGGCGCAGGACAGACTGCAAAACTCGCCAGCCAGATCATTGTGGCCTCAAACATAGAGGCTCTCGGCGAAGCCTTCACCTTGGCCACAAAAGCAGACGTCGCCCCACAGATCCTCTTCGAAGCCATCAAAGGAGGCTCCGCCGGAGGCAACACCATGAACACAAAGATCCCCCGCATACTAGACAGGAATTTCAAGCCTGGCTTCAAGATCCGGCTTCTTCAAAAGGACCTGAAGAACGCGCTGGAGACTGCCAGAGAACTTGGCGTTCCGCTTCCCATCACCAGTCTGATCCAGCAAATGGTAATCTCCCTAGTCAACAGCGGCAAAGGCGAACTCGACCATTCAGCCATCGTAAACTTCATTGAAGACATGGCCAAAGCAGAGAACAAGAGAAAATAGTACATGACCAAACCGACCACCTTACCATATATTGAAAAAGCCCGCTTATTCTGCTACTTCTCCCTGTACAGCTCCGAGTTTAGCTAAACGTTCTTCTAGTTCCTCTTTTCTTATCCTTGATGTTTTCCTTGGCTCCGGCTAGGCTGAGGTGGGGCTCTACTCGTTTATACGTCTCTCCGAAGTCTCCGAATAGTGGGCTATCATTTCTTTTATAGAAGCTCCTCACCGAGGCTGCGACAAGCTTCTGATATGCGCTGCCTTTGCCTTTACAGAGTCCATCTAATGCAAAAGTCCTGAAGCCAATCCATATGCATATGCTTCCGAGCCACATCCATCGGCGAGCTCTCATATTGGTTGCGAAGATTCTCCTCAAGGAGCTGACTAGGCACAATATTGAGGCGTTAACTCTCACGTACTCACTTAATCCATTCATGGAAGAAATAGGAGAATCCTTTTCTTGCGGAGAAGGAACCATACTTGCCGAGCTATATTAAACTACACGGGCCCGTAGTCTAGCTAGGATTAAGACGCTGGCCTCCGGAGCCGGAGATCCGGGGTTCGAATCCCCGCGGGCCCGCCAT
>CAZAQQ010000016.1:0-13858 GCA_964487485.1 uncultured Candidatus Bathyarchaeia archaeon
TGACGACTACCGCTAATCCCCCGCAGAAAATGTCCGCTGGCACGTCAAAGATTACTAGGTCAAAAGAATCTGTAATCCTGGTCTCTATCAAATACCTTATGCCAATTATCAGCCCCCTTCCCGCACAGCCCATCCCCGGTTCTGGTCCGCCTACTTCCACGCAGTTTACGCCATTGAATCCACTTCTCATGAAAAGGGAAGGATCAGGCTTCTTGTTTGTCTTCATAATTTCAAGGAGGGGCTGAATCCTTCTGCCAACTATGTTTATGGAGGAATCTGATTTTGGATCGCAGCCTACGAGCAAGGTCTTTAGGCCCTCGCCTCCGTATACAGCAGCGGTGTTTGATGCTACGGTAGACTTTCCTATGCCGCCTTTCCCATAGATGGCAAAAGTCCTAGCCATATTCTATTCAGCCGCTGATCTCAGTGCCTGTCCAAATATGGATGTCTGGATCTTCTTATCTTTCCCAAGGGAGATGGCATGTGCATCTTCATCGGCTATGACAGAAGTGTATCCGAGACGTTTCAGATTGGATACTGCCCGGCTTCCTACTGTAACGGCCACACAGCGTATAGAGTCCTCCACAGCGACTGCATGCGGTATCCCAGCTATAACAGCGATGTCAGGTGGATCTTTCAGCAGAATCTCTCTAGCCTTAATACCAGTCAACGGGTATTCATCTAGACCCCCAGTAATATGATCCACCTCAATCTTGCGGTCTCTGAACATCTTTAGCACTTCAGCCGCATATGACCTAACCCGTGGCAGGCCTAAGCTTGCGTCAAGGTTTGCAAGGTTTCTAACTCTTACACTCTTTCTCCTCGCCACTTCGTTTAGAGCTAGCACTATGTCGGCGTAGAGGAAAACCGTCTCTTTCTTGGCGTTAAGAACACAGGCGATATCAGCGCCACTTTTCATTTTTTTCATGATTTCCTCAGCTATATTGAGTGGGCTGTCGCCGGGCGTGGGATCAAGGTACTCATACCTTGCGGTTCCCCTATTCTTCTCCAGCTCCGTAGCCATCTCCAGCATCATTTTTTGGCGGTTAAACTCGTGACGTGTTATGAGACCCTTTTCCAGCGCTGCTTTCAGTACAATCACTGCACCAACAGTATTGTCGCCGAACCCACTGTGGATATCGCAGCATATTGTCTTATCCTCGACACCTGCCTCCCTCGCCGCCTTCCTGAGGTCTTCCCCTATGATCATGCTGGCGCAGCTGCCAACAAGGCCCAGAAGTTTGGGGTGAAAGAATTCATCAACTCTCCTCAGAACTTTAATAAGCTTCTGCTCAGCGCCGAAGATAAACTCTTCATCTGTTAAGGCAGTTGTGATCACCCTTAAACCATCCTTCTCAAGAAGCCTAGCGGGCCTGAAGCAGCATCCCGAGGGACCGTGCAGTACTATGACATCTGCGTCTAGATCCCTCAAGGTATACATGGCAGCAGCAAGCGGGCTTGGCCTAGGATGAATTATCATTGACAAGTTCAGCGCCTCTCAATGTATAGTACAGGATTGCTACCAAGCGACGTAGTGTCCACAATCTCTTTCTCTCTTAGGAGCGGTCTGATCGATTCCCCAAGTTCGCCGAAGAGGGCTACTGGATTCAATTCATGGAACCCAGTTATAACATCCGCAAACTCCTTCAGGTTTGCGGACCCGCATGTTGTCTTAATCTTTCCACCAATGCAAAGGGATACAGGAGGCCCGAAGACTTCGAGAAAATCTTTGATGGCACGCTCTAACGACAAGGGCCCGATGGAGGAACTGATGTTGAGAACCTTGGTGGGGTTATGGGGGTTGTCTAGAACCATCTTATCGCCGACGCCGTTGAAACTCCTTAACTGCGCTACATCATTTTCGTCGGCGCCGAAGAAGACTGCTATGGCAGATGCTACCAAAAGGTTCTCTACATGCTGTCTTCCTACCAACCTTGGACTTGCTTGAATCCTGTGCTTTCCAGAAACAAGAGACCCACGTGAGTCTCGAAAGTTGCTGAAGAATGCTTCAAACCTAATGCCCCCATCATTCACCATAACATTATCAGCTCTGACTTCAACCTCTCTTCCAAAACTGGAGAACATCTGGGCATCGCTGAGGCCCCTAAGCAAGGGGTCGTCCGCATTGACCAACACAGATGAATTTGGCCGTGCCTCCTTTATCATTGACAGCTTGGCATCACATGCCCGCGAGGTTCCTTCGGCTATTGGGTAGTTATCATAAACATTCTTTATTATACCAAGATCTGCAAGGCCAGTCCCACCGAGTGAAACCTCAAACATTGCTAGGTCTATTTTTTCACGGCAGAGCCTAACGGCTTTTATGATGTTCGCCGGTGTCGTGCTGACCCTTTCTGCGAGTTGAGTCGTAGCACTTTCGTTGATATGGAATATTCCATCGCTTGTCATAGCCAGTATGCAATGTCGATTCTTGAGTACACTTATGGCTGCCCATATGGTTGAGGTCTTTCCGAAGCTGCCTGTGACCTCTACCACAGGGCATCTCAAATCACCCTCCAGAATTTTCCGAACCGCTTGGTGATGAGTAAATGTAGGTATCCTTTTTGCGCGCTCCAACCTATGTGCAGGGAAGTGTACCGGATACACTATGAGGTCATAGTCCTTTAATTCTGGTAGATCTTTGACTATGTTGAAGGCGTATTTGAGGCGATCCTGCGCCTCTTTGCTAACGGTTTTGTGAACATCAACACATACCACGTCGTACCCTCTCTTGACATACTCTTCTGAGAGGGTGATACCGCCATGAGTCGCATCTACGACTAAGACCCTTGTTAAGGCGCTGGCTTCCGCAGAAGCAATCCTATCAATCAGGATGTCAAGCAGGCGTGGATCCTTACCTATAGTCTCTGCGTAAAATAGAAGGACGTTACGATCCTTTGCCTTAATGACCTTTCTCCTAATCCCTCTCTCCAAGCCTAGCTTCTCAGGTATATCAAGGTCTGTGTGAACACCCCGTGCTATGAAGACTGGCAGGACTATTATTCTCTCCATACCAGCATCTATGGCCTTCTGTATGCTCTCTTCGATAGGGGGCTCGTTCAGCTGCATGAATGCTGCTGCAACGAAGTCGTAGTGCGACTTCAACATGGATGCGAAAAACTCTATCGTTTCCTTGTTGTAGGGCTCTACACTTCCATGTCCTACCAAAACTATTCCAGTCTTCATAAATTGCCACCCTGATGGGCCCTCATTATGAGAGACTCATGGTTTCCATCCCTCTTTAAAATAGCTCCGTTCTCAACTTTTCCGCACCCTAATCACAGGTTGGCCGCTATGGGAAACCTAAAATTCTTCTTGTGGAGAAGTGGATAGCCATGATAGATGATAAGAGGCACCGGAGAATATTTGAGAAGATCCGCGGAGACCCATTTGCGCATTCTATGGGCATCGAGCTGCTTGAACTAAGTGACGGCTATAGCAAGGTCGCCATGACGGTTAAAGAGAGCATGGTCAACTTTCTGGGCATGCCACATAGCGCAGCTATCTACGCTTTGGGAGACGCAGCCTTCGCCGCGGCGGGTAACTCTCGAGGTGAGGCAGAAGTCGCTCTTAACGTGAATATTCACTATAGATCCTCCCCGAAGGTTGGTTCAAAACTCATCGCCGAAGGAAGACGCGAACACTCTGGAGGGCGAACAGCTCTATATCGAATGACTGTGACCACAGAGCAAGGCGAGATTATTGCTCAAGCCGAGGGCCTTGCCTATAGAAAGCGAGAATCCTTCATCGAACCTAACGAATAGCTCGGAGTGAAAAGATGCAAAAGGACATTATCTCCCAAGGCGTTACCATTACCAGTTGTGGGAATAGGCGAGGTAGATTTTACAAGTGTAGAAAAAATGAAAGCGAATAGTGTTGACTATGTCATCAGATGTGAGATTTCTCAAGCAGGTTCTTGATGTATTGTGACTTTGGCTCCTTGGAATCTTCCTTTTAGTTTTTCTTCAATTTCAGTGGCAATTTCATGGGCAAGATTTACTGAGGCTTCTTTCCCGAAGGAGCAGCTTATGTCTATATGGAGGTTGTCTCCTACTTTGTAGAGTCGGATCTCGCCTAGCTCCTTGACTTCGCGATGAGCGTTGATTGTCTTCGCAACTGCTTCGGAGATTTCTTCACTATCTACGACGCGTCCAACCATTGCTTCGCCTTCGAAGGGTTCTAGGTGTATCTTTGCATCCACTAAGCTTGGGATTTCTGCCCTCAGCTTCTTCTCAATCTCCTCTGCATGCCTATGCGCTTCCTCCACCGTGGCTGCAGGGCTTACTGCTGCGTGTAGGCTTATGTTCAGTCCTGCGCTTGTGCGGATAACCTCCACATTATGCACATCTTTGACACCCGGCACTCCTGCGGATAACTTCTTGATTTTGAAATCGATTGGAGTCGCCGTCAATTCAGGTTCAACATGAACCATGACTACTGAGTCTCCGATTGTCCTGCCAACATTCGACTCCACCGCTGAAGCTATTGTGTGAGCGTCCTCAAGCCCCAAGTAGCTTGGGACTTTGATTACGACATCGACGAAGGTTCTCCGTCCCACCTTCCTCATCTTCAACGCCCTAGTTCCAGTTATGCCCCTCGTACTAGAAACTCCTTCCTCAACTCTTTTCACAATGGTCTTTGGGATTGCATCGCTGAGATCTATGAATGTATCACGTATCAGTCCAACACCAACATACAGTATTACTATGCATAGGACAAGCGATGACAGTGCATCGCCTAAGTAATAGCCGAAGCTCGCTAGAGAAATACCTATCAAGGCAACTATTGTCGAGGACATATCTGAAAGCGCGTGGAGCAGGCCTGCTTTAACAGTTGCACTACCCTGAGTCTTTCGCAAGACTCCGACCCTGAAAAAGTCTACTCCCAAGGTATAAAGGACAGCGGCGAATCCAACAGTTCCTGGATGAATAGGAATACCCCCTTCCATAATCCTAACAACTGCTTCCCACCCCAGTAGCGCTGTCAGCACTATTAGTAAGACTCCACCTATCATACCCCCTATCGACTCGATTTTTTCATGGCCATAAGTATGGGTATCGTCAGGCGGTTGCAGAGACCAGCGGGTCATCATAAGTAGGAGAAAAGTCGTCATTACGTCAAAGGAAGCGTGAACAGCGTCTCCGAGAATTGAAAGACTATTCACTAGTAAGCCCGCTAAGCTCTCCACTAGAACTACAGACAATATGGCGATTAAGGATAGCCACAGCGATCTCGCTTTGTCAGCGCCTTCCATTGTTATGTCAACCATTGGATGGCTTTGCCCTCGTCGTCGCTGAGATTTAGGTCTTTTGTCAAGATGATGTGGCTGGCAAGTTGTAAAAATCTCCTGCTCTTTTCTGAGAAGCTGAGATAAAGTTTATTAACATCTTTCTCTCGCTAGCTCACCAATAAGATGTTTGGGGACATTTCCTTTTTCGGGGTATTTGTTGGTTGATGAAGGGTAAGAAAAGAAGAGAGTTCAACATTTTCGATCACGAACTGGTTCCTAAGCACACGGTTCTTCCGAGAAAAGATGTGGAGAAACTTCTGAAGAAATATCACATAAGGCCCCACCAATTACCTTACGTGAAAATGTCCGATCCAGCTGCCGTTTCGATTGGAGCAAAGCCAGGCGACATCGTTAAGATTATGAGGAGAAGCCAGACAGCGGGAGAAGCTGTCTACTACCGTTATGTGATCGAAGAGTAGCAGGGGGAAAAGGAAACGTCATTTTCTGAGCCTGAGTTGTGGAATCTTGTTAGAAAATTTGTAGAAGAGAAGGGTCTCGTGACGCAACATATAGACTCATATAATGATTTTGTAGAAAGCGGTCTTCAATCAATAGTGGATGAAGTTGGAGAAATACCCATAGAAATCGAGGAGTACCCACTAAAAATCAAGCTAGGAAGAATAGAAATCGGTTCCCCGAGGGTCACTGAGGTTGACGGCTCAGAGAGGGCAGTATATCCAGCTGAGACACGTATTAGGAATCTCACCTATGCCGCTCCACTACATCTTGAAATGATTCCTGTTATGGGCACAAGAGAAGGACAGCCGGAAATTGTTTACATCGGCGATTTTCCAGTGATGCTGAAATCAAAGATATGCCCCCTCTCAAAGCTCAGTTCAGAAGAGTTGCTAAGCATAGGAGAAGACCCGTTAGATCCCGGCGGCTACTTCATCGTGAATGGATCTGAGAGAGTAATAGTGGCTCTTGAAGACTTAGCTGCAAACCGGATTTTGGTAGATATTGAAAAAACAGGTGTAACCCCGACTTATAAGTCCAAAATATTTTCAACAACTGTTGGCTTCAGAGCTAGAATTGAAATAACTCTGAAGTCAGATGGCGCAATATACGTATCTATGCCGGGGGTTCCGGCGGACATTCCGTTCGTAGTTCTGATGAAGGCTTTAGGCGTCGAAGAAGATGCTAGAATAGCTGACATAGTCTCCCCGGACACCATGATTCAGGATGAATTGGAACCCTCATTTGAGAAGGCGGCTGGAGTAGTCTCGCTGAAGGATGCTCTACTTTTCATCGGGAACAGGTTGGCTCCCGGCCAAGTAGAGGACTATAGAATCAAGAAGTCAGAAAGTGTTATTGACAGAAACTTTCTGCCACATCTGGGTAGAGTACCTGCCAATCGCTTTGAAAAAGCTTGTTTCCTAGCTGAAGTTGCGTGTAGGTTAGTAGAGCTGAAACTAGATAGAAGGAAACCGGATGACAAAGACCATTACGCGAACAAGAGACTTAAGCTCGGAGGCTCACTATTAGCCGACCTTTTCAGGATAGCGTTCAGAAATCTGACGCGGGATCTTAAGTATCAAATTGAGAGAATTACGATTAGAAGGCATGCTGAACTGTCGATTTCCAACGCTGTGAGGCCTGGAATAATAACAGATAGGATCCAGCATGCTGTGGCTACTGGAAATTGGGTCAGAGGAAGGGTGGGAGTAACACAGCTGCTTGACAGAACGAATTTCTCGTCTACTCTGAGCCACCTTAGGAGGTTGCAGTCGCCTTTGAGCAGAAGCCAGCCAAACTTGGAAGCCAGAGACCTTCACTCAACTCATTGGGGTAGGCTGTGCCCCAACGAGACGCCTGAAGGATCCAATTGCGGCCTTGTTAAGAATCTAGCCTTTTCCTCCTCAATATCCATCGGGTGCAACCCTAGGGAAGTGGTTGGCAGGCTCTTCAAAATGGGTGTTGTGTCCTTTGATGAAGCGGATGGGAAATTGAGGCTTTCCGGCGCCCAAGTGGTCGTTGATGGGATAATGGCTGGATACTGCAAAGATCCGCAAGCTTTAGCCAATGAAATTCGTCGCCTGAGGAGAGGTGGAGAAATTAGCTCTGAGGTAAATGTGGCATACAGTCTTGGAGCAGGTGAAGGGTCTAGGTCAGAAGTCTACGTAAACTGCGACGGTGGAAGAGTTAGAAGACCGCTCATAATATGTGAGAACGGGAAACCTCTGCTAACGAGTGAAGATATTGAAAAGATTTCGCGAGGGGAGTTGCTGTGGGAAGACTTGGTAAGGAAAGGAGTGGTTGAATATCTCGATGCTGACGAAGAAGAAAATGCGTTAGTGGCATTAGATTCTGGGAAGGTAACGAAGAACACAACCCACTTGGAAATTGCTCCATATTTAATGTTAGGCATTTGTGCTTCCCTAATACCTTACACCGAGCATAATCAATCTCCCAGAAATGCATATGAGTCTGCTATGGCCAAGCAAGCGCTTGGAGTTTTTTCAACGAATTATTTCAATAGGGTAGATTCAAGATCACATTTGCTCCATTACCCGCAGATGCCAATGGTCAAAACCAAAGCTATGGATGTCATAAACTTTAACGACAGGCCTTCGGGACAAAACTACGTAGTCGCAGTTCTCTCGTTTCAAGGATACAATATGGAAGACGCCATTATAGTTAACAAGTCTTCGATAGATCGAGGTCTAGGAAGATCCACGTTCTTCAGGGTCTACGAAGCGGAATGCCGGCAATATTTGGGAGGGTTAAGAGACAAATTTGAGATTCCTGAGCCAGGCATAAGGGGCTATCGGGGTGACAAGTACTACAGGTTGCTGGAAGAGGACGGCATCATATCCCCGGAGTCTGTTGTGGCTGGAAACATGGTTCTAATTGGAAGAACCAGCCCGCCGAGGTTTCTTGAGGAATATAGAGAGTTTGAAGTGAAAGGGCCGACGAAGAGAGATTCCTCCATTTGCCTGAGGATCTCTGAAACAGGAATCGTTGATTCCGTTTTCATCACTGAGTCAATTGAACGGAGTAAGCTTGTAAAGGTCAAGGTTAGGGACTCTCGTGTGCCTGAGTTAGGCGACAAATTTGCGTCTAGACACGGGCAGAAAGGAGTTATTGGCCTGCTTGTCCCTGAAGAGGATATGCCCTTCACTGCGGACGGAGTCGTCCCTGACATAATCATAAATCCACACGCCTTCCCATCTAGAATGACAATAGGTCAGTTTGTTGAGTCAATCGCTGGTAGGGTAGCTGCGTTAAAGGGAGAACCTGTTGACGGAACACCTTTCAGCAGTGAAAAACCGGAATCCCTTCGGGACGAGCTTTTGAAGCTTGGCTTTCAGCACAGTGGTAGAGAAGTTCTCTACAACGGAATAAGCGGAGAAAAGCTTCTAGCCGACATATTCGTTGGCGTAGTCTATTACCAGAAACTGCATCACATGGTGGCTGATAAAATGCATGCAAGAGCAAGGGGGCAGGTTCAAATGTTAACGAGGCAGCCTACAGAGGGCAGGGCTAGGGGTGGAGGCCTCAGATTTGGAGAAATGGAAAGAGATTGCTTGATTGGACATGGAGCTTCAGCTTTGTTAAGGGATAGGCTTCTTGAGGAATCGGACAAATACATTGCTATGGTCTGCGAAAACTGCGGTCTACTAGCGTACTATGACGCCAAGCAAAACAAGTACTTGTGCCGAATTTGCGGTGAAGCAACGAGGATTTCACCCGTAGCCGTATCCTATGCGTTCAAGCTGCTAACTCAGGAGTTGATGGCGCTGGGGGTTGCTCCACGACTGCAAGTAGGTGACCGGGCATGATGGCATTGAATATGGAACCCTCCAAGCTTGTCGATAGTATTCGCTTTACGTTACTTTCACCTAACGAGATACGTAAACTGTCCGCGGTAGAAGTTCAGACCGCAGATACTTATGACGAAGATGGAGTGCCAATAGTAACGGGGCTGATGGATGGAAGACTGGGAACACTAGAACCTAGGCAGAAATGCAAGACTTGCGGGAACACAGCTGCTGCCTGTCCGGGACATTTCGGCCACATAGAACTATCCGAGCCCGTGATCCATGTTTCCTTTGGGAAGCTAATCCACAAGATTTTATCTGTTACATGCCGGAACTGCGGAAGAGTCCTACTGTCAAATGATAAGATTGAGAAATACAGGATGAAAATAGAGGAGGAGGAAAAGCAGCTAAGCACTGTTCCCGAGATTATTTTCGAAAAGATAGCTAAAGACGCTAAGAGAACTAAAGAGTGCCCCCACTGCGGCACAAGGCAATACACCATTGAGTATGCCAAGCCAACCTCTTATCATGAGATAATGGATGGAGGAGCCACAAAGCTAACGCCTAGTGCTATTAGAGAGAGACTTGAAAGAATATCTGATGAGGATCTAAGAGTCTTGGGGATGGATCCAAAAGCTTCAAGACCTGAATGGATGATCCTGCAGGTTTTACCTGTCCCCCCTGTGTCAGTTAGACCGTCCATAACCCTTGAGTCAGGAATACGTTCTGAAGACGACCTGACACATAAGTTGGTTGACATAATACGAATAAACCAGAAACTCAAGGAGGCCCTTGAATCGGGAGTACCCATCAACATAATACAGGAACTTCATGAACTTCTACAATATCATGTAACCACATATTTTGACAATGAAGTTTCCGGGTTGCCTCCGGCAAGACATAGGTCTGGGAGAGCTCTGAAGACCATATCCCAAAGACTGAAGGGAAAGGAGGGAAGATTTAGAGGCAATCTATCTGGGAAGCGGGTTGACTTTTCAGCTAGGACAGTCATCTCACCTGATCCAAACCTAGACATAAATGAAGTGGGAGTGCCAGGAGACGTTGCGTTAAGGCTGACGGTTCCAGAAAAGGTTACTCACTGGAATCTTGATGAGATGAGAAAACTGATTGAAAATGGGCCTGACATATATCCCGGCGCTCTCTACATCATTAGGCCTGACGGAAGAAGAGTTAGGCTGGAATTTGTTGCAGAAAGAAAAACCTTAGCTGAAGCCATAGAGCCAGGTTTTACAGTTGAAAGACATCTGCGAAACGCCGACATCGTACTGTTTAACAGGCAACCCTCCCTGCACAGATCATCAATAATGGCTCACATGGTTAAGGTTCTTCCATACAGAACCTTTAGACTAAACCCCTGCGTATGCCCACCCTACAACGCTGACTTCGACGGAGACGAGATGAATCTGCATGTTCCCCAAAACGAGGAAGCTAGAACAGAAGCCAAGCTATTGATGCAAGTTCAAGATCAAATCTTATCCCCAAGATACGGTGGACCGATAATAGGCGCCATAAGAGACCAGTTAAGCGCAGCCTATCTCCTAACAAAGAACTCCACCTTCCTAACGAAAGGCGAAGTGGGCACGCTTCTCCAATCCGCTGGGTATGAAGGTGAATTGCCGAAACCTGCTGTTAAGAGACCTAGAGAGCTTTGGACAGGCAAGCAAATCTTCAGCCTTTTCCTACCAAGAGGATTCAACTTCATGTCCAAATCGAATCTCTGCAAGAAATGCTCAGAATGCAAGAAAGAACGATGTCCAGACGATGCCTACATAGTTATCAGAAACGGGATACTGGAACGAGGGGTAGTAGACAAGAGTTCCATTGGAGCTGAGAGATCAGAAAGCCTCTTCCACAGAATAGTCAAGGACTATAGCCCCGAAACCGCTAGGGAGTTCCTAGATTCAATTAGCAAACTCTTGGACAGATTCATAACTCTGAAGGGATTCACCTACTCCCTAGATGAGCTTGACATTTCCCCTCCTGTAAAGGAGAAAATTAGGAAAGCCATAGAAAAAGCTGAGGAACGAGTTAATGCTCATATTGAAAGTTATATGAGAGGAACTCTCGAAAGACTTCCCGGACAGTCTTTGGGAGAGTCCCTTGAAATATACATAATGAATGAACTGTCAAGGGCCAGAGATCTGGCTGGCCAGTACGCAGATGAGTACTTTGACATTGATAACGATGGAGTCATCATGACTAGAGCAGGCGCAAGAGGCTCTATGCTTAACATAGGCCAGATGACTGCGTGTGTCGGACAACAATCGATAAGAGGAAAAAGAATTCTCCGAGGTTTCAGAGATAGGACCTTACCGTTCTTCAATTCAGGCGACGCTGGAGCTGAAGCAAGGGGGTTCGTCTACTCCTCCTATAGAGATGGGTTAAACCCAGTTGAATTCTTCTTTCACGCCATGGGTGGAAGAGAAGGCCTCGTAGATACAGCTGTTAGAACACAGCAAAGCGGATACATGCAGAGGCGTCTGATAAATGCCCTAGAACATGTGCGGGTGGAGTACGACGGAACGATAAGGGATTCTCGCGGAAGCATAATCCAATTTGGCTATGGAGAAGATGGCGTAGATCCAGCCAAGAGCGATCATGGAAAAGCCGTAAACATAGAAAGGCTCGCAGACAGGATAAGGCTTGCCATGGAAAAAGGAGTCTATGCAAATAAGCCTTACTTGGAGAAAAAGATTGAAGAGGCCAAAGACCTCTTAACACCTCTCCTCATCGAGGAACTTAGGAAGAATCTTTTCAAAGAAAGATTGACTAAGAAAGCTGCTGACGAAATCATGAGGCAAGTCGTAGAAAACTATGGAAGAGCGTTGGTAGAACCGGGAGAAGCCGTTGGAATAGTATCAGCTCAATCAATAGGTGAGCCGGGCACTCAGATGACCTTAAGAACATTCCACTTCGCTGGCGTAAGGGAGCAGAACGTAACCCTAGGTTTACCTCGACTAATAGAAATAGTAGACGCCCGGAAGATGCCTTCAACACCTATGATGATTGTGTATCTCGACAAGGAGCATAGAGGCAGCAGGGAGAAAGCTGAGGAGGTAGCTGCCCTGATAACACATACTACGCTGGGAGATGTAGCAACCAGTATCGAGTCTGATATTACGAGGATGAAACTAATGGTGGCTCTTAGCCCGCAATCAATGAGGGAAAGATCAGTTTCAATGGAAGAGGCTAGGAACGCCGTTAGGCTTTCAGGATGCGAGGTTAAAGTTGACAAACACAGGATGGAAATAAAGCCGAAAGAAATGGATGTAACTCAATTCAAAAGACTGCACTCAAAGCTCCCGTCCTTACATGTGAAAGGAATAGCTGCAGTAAGAAGAGCCCTAGTGATGGAAGAGAAGGGAGAATGGATTATTAGGACTGAAGGCTCGGATCTCGAAGAAGTCTTAGCTATTCTAGGGGTTGACCCAGCTAGAACTACAACTAACAGTGTCCACGAAGTTGCAAAGGTGTTGGGAATAGAAGCTGCGCGAAACGTAACCATGAAGGAGGCTATGGGCGTGCTGGAGGAACAAGGTCTCGACGTCGACGTAAGACATGTTATGCTCGTAGCCGACGCTATGACAGCCTCCGGCGAGGTACTGCAGGTGGGAAGACATGGAATAAGCGGAGAAAAAGCAAGCACCTTAGCGAAGGCAGCTTTTGAAATCACAGTACCCACAATCGTCGATGCCGCTGTTAAAGGTAAGTCTGACACCCTTAGAGGCGTTGCGGAAAACGTAATAGTAGGTCAAGCAATACCTATGGGGACAGGGTTAATAGAAGTCTACATGACATTACTTGGCAAAGGGAAGTACCGCTAATGATCGACGTAAATAAACAGCTGAAAATCGTTGCCAAAACAGGCAAACTCGAATTCGGATGCAAAGAGACTTTGGATGCAGCTAGAACTGGAAAGGCTAAGCTGATCATTCTAGCATCGAACTGCCCCCAGCCCTATGTTGGAGATATACTCCACAACGCCAGTCTTTCAGAAGTTCCAGTATACACCTACCAAGGCACAGGGCTAGATCTCGGAGTCGCCTGCGAAAAACTCTTTGTGGTTTCCGCGCTAGCGGTAAGGGAGTCAGGGGACTCAGAAATACTGAAACTGAAACCGAGGAAGATGAAAGATGTCGACACCTAAAATACGTTTAACAGGCGAAGAAATGAAGTACATAGCTCTCTTCGAGAGCATAACTGGAGCTACAGCAAAAGACTGCCTCATAGACGACAAGACTGACAGGGTGATATTCATTGCGAAACAGGGCGAAATGGGCTTAGCCATAGGGAAAGGGGGACAAAAAATAAACACAATAAGAAAAATGGTTGGCCGCCAAGTGGAAGTAGTAGAAAACGCAGAAACCCCCGAACAGTTGATTAAGAATGCCCTCGCTCCAGCTAGGATAAAAGGAGTTAGAATAACGGAAAAACCTGAGAGAAAAATAGTCGTAGTCGAAGTTGAGCCGAAAGACAAGGCTATTGCCATCGGGAAGAATGGCCGCACAATCGATAAGACACGGATGCTTGCAAAAAGGTATTTCGAAATAGATCAAGTAACAATAGCTTGATATTTTTTCAGAACGAAATATTCCTTTGAAAGCGGACAATCTAGCAACTGCGTCCTTAAATTTCTATATGTAGTCTACCAAAACAATTCAGACGCGAATGGCGCAGGTTGCTAGCATGTCAGATGAAGGGCAGCTATGACTCTTCTGGATTTGACTAACTCGTTGAAAGTCTTGCACGCGTTCCCGGTTTTTTCAGCTACTATTTGAATTCCCCG